>JAPUIV010000143.1 GCA_027296665.1 Acidobacteriota bacterium
AAAATGCCGGTGGAACTGAGGTTCCGTTTCGACGAAACCCTGGAACGGGCCGCCCGGATCGAGGAGTTGATGCGCACCATCAAGGAGAATGAACCCGAGGAGGAGTCCAAATGACCAGAGCCTGGAATGTCGGAACCGGCCGCATGGGAATGCGTAATCCGGCCATTCCGGTTCCCGATAGCCTCATCCTCATCGATAAGCCGGCCGGCATGACCTCCCATGACGTCGTGGATCGCATCCGGCGTTTCGTCCGTCCGATGAAGGTAGGACACACCGGAACTTTAGACCCCTTCGCAACCGGACTCCTTCCCCTTTGCCTCGGCCGGGCCACCCGCCTGTCCCGCTTCCTGTCGCTTTCCGACAAGGGATACGAGGGTCTGATCGAGCTCGGGGTTCGAACCGCTACCTACGATTGCGATGGAAATGTTCTATCCCGCTCGAAAGTACCGGAAGGATGGCAGGAATCGGTTGCCAAGATCTTCAAGAAGCTGCCCGGAATCGTGAAATTGATTCCACCCCCTTTTTCCGCCAAAAAGGTCATGGGACGGCCCCTATACGAGTTCGCCAGGGCCGATATTCATATCAAACGAAAACCTATCGAAACCCGGATTCTCGACATCCAGCTTCTCGAGTTTCTCGAAAAGGGATTCCGGTTCCGTGCCGAGGTATCGGCCGGCACCTATCTCCGATCCCTCGCCGACTCTATTGGACTCGAGATCGGCTGTGGAGCCCATCTCAAAGAACTTCGACGGATATCGTCCGGACCGCTCCGGATTGACCAGGCGATCCCCCTGGTTCAACTGGAAGATCGAATTGAGGAGGATCCAGAACAATTCCCCTCCCTGGTGGTTCCGCTCCAGGAAATCCCTCTCGGATTGAAGACCCTGACCGTCAATGCTCAGGGACGGGCGGCCATCCTGCACGGGCGCTGCTTCGGCCCCGCCGGATTGAACCGGACTGCCGAACCCTCCCCCACCCCGTATTACCGGATAGAAGACGGGGCCACCGGCAATCTGCTCGGAATCGCGGAAACCCTTACCGGGCACAGCCAACTTCCCCGTTCCTTGTGGAAACCCATTCTGGTCTTCCCCCCCCAGACAATTGCCCAAACCCGCCGGGGACCAGATCTTCAGGCGTCCGCCGGCAGGGCCGGACCGGGGGAACAGGAACTGAATTGACCGGAATTTCCTTTACAGTCGCCGGGGCATCAGTTATGATCCCCTTTTCCGCCACCTGTCCGATTCGAGATCGGTTGTGGTGTGGCGGTTTTCCCGGCGTAGGATTGGAGTTGGCTTGACCCTTCAAAAGGAACAAAAAACCGGAATCATCGAGAATTTCCGGCATCACAACAACGATACCGGTTCGCCCGAAGTTCAGGTCGCGATCCTGAGCCAGAGGATCGGGGAACTCACCGAACACCTGAAAATTCACAAGAAAGACCACCATTCCCGACGTGGATTATTGAAGATGGTGGGAAAACGGAGAAAGCATCTCGATTACCTCAAGAATGTCGATTTCGAGAGATATCGAGGTTTGATTCGAAAACTCGGGTTGCGGAAGTAATCCGCACCCGCCGTGAAAGGGAGGACATTCGACCGGGTAGGTGTTGACTGGCTGGGGGATTAAGGGTTCTCCACGATATTATTTTTTGTTTTTTTCATTACCCTTAATTTTTGCAGTCGGATCCTGCCAGGTCGGATTCCAGAGACCTCCCCTTCAAAACAGCAAATGAGTCCCTTCAAGGGGTCCAGGGCCGGTTCGTCCCTCCGCACCACGCGCGGAGGGGAGGCCCTGGGTCTAACTGGGATGGATCCAAAGTAAGGAGAAAGATTTGGTCATTGTAAAGAAAACCACCATCGGCGACCGGACCTGGAGTTTCGAAACCGGCCGGATTGCCAAACAGGCAGGCGGGTCCGTAGTCGTACAGTTCGGAGATACCGTTGTCCTGGCCACAGCCACCGCCCAGAAGGAACCAAGGATTGGACTTGGATTCCTGCCACTCACCGGCGGGTTCTTCAAACGGGAAGGCAGGCCGAATGAGAAGGAAACCTTGACTTGCCGCCTGATCGACCGCCCCCTCAGACCGTTGTTTCCCAAGGGTTGGAATTTCGAGACCCAGGTGATCGGGCTGGTTCTATCGGCCGATCAGGAGAACAATCCGGACATTCTTGCCATCACCGGTGCTTCCGCCGCTCTCTGTGTTTCGGACATCCCTTTTTCGACCCCGGTCGCCGCTGTCCGGGTCGGTCTGGTGGACGGAAAGATCATCATTAATCCGACTAATGAACAACTTACGGAAAGCCAATTGGATCTGGTCATTGTCGGTACGGGCTCGGAGATCGTCATGGTCGAAGCCGGAGCTAAGGAAGTGCCCGAGGCTCAGATTCTGGAGGCGTTGTTCGCGGGGAATCAGGTGATTGATCAACTCGTTTCCCTCCAGAAAGAGATGGCACGGGAGGTGGGGACCGTCAAACGCGCCTTCGAGCCGGTCCTGCCGGACGAGGATCTCATCGGAACGCTCCGTTCCCGGATCGGTTCCGATCTTGCCAGCGCCTACCGGGAAAAGGGGAAATTGCACAGTTACGAGAAAGTCCGCCAGATCCTCAAATCGGTCAAGGAAGAGATCCCGGAGGAAGAGGACGAACGGCGGCGAAATACCTCAAGCGCTTTGGCAGAGCTCCAGAGCCGTCTCCTTTCCGAGGAAGTCCTGGAACAGGGAAAACGATTCGACGGGCGGGCATTCGACGAGATCCGGAATGTGACCTGTGAGGTTGGCCTCCTGCCTCGTACGCACGGTTCCGCTCTGTTCACTCGAGGGGAAACCCAAGCCCTGGTAACGACTACCCTGGGGACCTCCGGGGACATCCAGAAGCTGGATTGGTTGGAGGGAGAATCATTCAAACGGTTCATGCTGCATTACAACTTCCCTCCCTTTTCCGTCGGAGAGGTCAAGTTTCTCCGCGGCCCAGGCCGGCGCGAGATCGGACACGGGGCGTTGGCGGAACGCTCCATCCGGCCCATGATGCCAAAGGATGACGATTTCCCGTATACCGTTCGCCTGGTTTCCGACATCATGGAATCGAACGGATCCTCTTCCATGGCCTCGGTGTGCGGCGGAGTGCTCGCCCTGATGGATGCGGGTGTGCCATTACGCAGTCCCGTGGCTGGAATCGCGATGGGGCTCATCAAGGACAAGGATCGGGTGGTCATTCTTTCCGACATTGCCGGGGCAGAGGATCATTACGGGGATATGGATTTCAAGGTGGCTGGAACCCGGAAGGGAATCACCGCCTTGCAGATGGACATCAAGGTCACAGGCATCACCAAGGAGATCCTCTCCCGGGCCCTGGAACAGGCCCTGGTTGGACGCCTCTGGATCCTGGACCGAATGGAAGAAGCCATCGCCGAACCGCGCAAGGAGATCTCCACTTACGCGCCCAGACTTCTTACCATCCGGATTCCCAAATCCAAGATTGGCGCGATAATCGGACCGGGTGGAAAGATGATTCGATCGATAACGGAACGCACCGGAGCCAAGATCGAGGTAGAGGACGACGGCCGGGTCGACATCGCGTCGGTGGACGAAACCTCCGCGCGAAAAGCCATGGAACTGATTCAGGAACTTGTTGCCGAGGCTGAAGTCGGCAAGACCTATCTGGGTAAAGTAAAAAGGATCGTCAACTTCGGCGCCTTCGTGGAGATCCTTCCGGGAATCGAGGGACTCCTCCACATCAGCGAGGTGTCAGAGCAGAGGATCCGCGATGTCCACGATGAAATGTCCGAAGGGGATGAGATCAAGGTGAAGGTCATCGATATTGATGGAGATCGGACACGTCTGAGCCGAAGGGCCGTGCTGAAAGAAGAAAAGGCCAAGGCGGGAAACCCGAGGTAGGAGCGGGAACGCTTCTAACGAATCTCCACATGGTCGCCCACTTCGATTTCCCGGATCGAATCAAGGATTTTTGCCACCGAGGTCCTGGCCGAGACCGATAGAACCACCGCGTGGCCCACGATCCTGCGGGGGTAATCCCTCTTGCCCTTGTCCTCCCGGTAGAAGGATGTGTATTCCTGATTCCTGTATTTGTATTTGTATTTGAAAGGTAGCGGCTTCGGCCTGGGAGTGTCGATGAAGATGTTGAGAAAGTCGCCCGATTCCACTCCCTCCTCGCCTCCGAGATTAACCTGAATCAGGTGGCCCGGGCCGGGCCGGATCTTGCCTCCCCCATGGATGACATACCCCTCGGCATTCCCCGTCGGGTCCAGATCCCGGTAATCGAATTCTGGCATCTCGCCGACCGGCGAGAAAATCGGTTCATACGGAACCAGATCAAATCCCTTTTCGATCCGCTCACAGGAAAAAACGATCTGTGCGATGCTGGTTCTCGGTTGAACCGAGAGAACCCGGAGACGCCCGAACGTTCTCACGAACTCCCCTATTCTCTTTCCTGTAATCGGATGATAAACCTTCCCCAGTTTTCTGGTTATGGAAAACTGGTCACCTGGGTCGATATCGTCCTCCTCGCCCCCGTTCAGGTAAACGATATCGTCTGTGGCATATGCGATCCGCCTCGGCTCCTCGCTCTGAGCAATGAAGAGAGGGGATTTCCTGTATTTATCGACCACATGCTCCAGACATTCCAGATCGGTACGGTTCGCGAAGGCAATCTTCCTCTTTGCCTTTGGTTCGACCACCGGCGCGGCCTGCTGCCGCGAGGAGCCATCCACCCCACCGGAAATTTCATCATCATCGGTGGTTGATTCAGGCGCCGTCCCGGGGACCGGACCCGAAAGAGGGATTGGCCCGGTGTCGGAGGAAGCCACCGGTTGATCGGCCTGCGGGAGAACTTCCGCGACCACGGTCGGCCGCGGAGGGATCAAAAGCGGATCGCCGGGATAAATCCAGTGGGAATCCAGAATGTACCGATTTGCATCCCAAATCTGGGGCCAGAGATAGGGGTCTGCGTAAAAATTCTCTGCCAGATCCCACAGGGTGTCCTTCTTTTGAATGCGATATACCCTGGCCCCTACGGGGAACGATTCCGGGGCCGGAGGGTCGTAAGGAGTCCAGTGGTCACCTATCCAGTGACCGGTCTTCGGAGGATGATGGGGCTGGCTGCTGTGATCGCCCTCTCCACCGAGGGCTGTTTTCCCACCGAGCATCACCAGGAAAACTCCCAGAGCAAAGAGCCATCGATAGCTTGGGAACAACCGATCCCGCATGGATTTCCCTCCGTTTTCCCTCAATCAGGTGTAGCCATCCACAAGAGAAATCATATGCCGGGAATTGTTTTTGTCAAGAAATCACATATTTTTCAACAATATTAATTACAATTTTTTCATATGAATAATTAAAAGAAAGAAAAAGAAAGGTCAGGAGGGGGGAGCAGAGGGAACGGAAGGAGTGCCTGAAATCTGCTTCATCAAGGGTATCAGCTCCGGTTTCTGTTCGATCCGCTCATTCCAGATCCGATCGGAAAGGGGAAGCTGCCGGAGGAGATCGATCGCCTTCCGGTCCTCTCCGAGGCGGGCATGAATCCCGGCCATCTGCAGAAGCAGAAAGGGATCCTCCAAGCCCAGATCGACACTCCTTTGATAGGATGCCAGGGCCCGCGCGTCCTCCCCTTTCTCTTCCCAGATCTGTCCGAGCTGGTAGAAGGGAACCGAATTTTCCGGGTCATACCGGACCGCTTCCTCGAACGAGGCTCCGGCTTCTGCCAATCTCCCCTGTTGGACCCGGATCAGTCCAAGATTCAGATGGGCGGGAGCGAAACCAGGGCGAAGGGCAACCGTCTTCTCGAAATAGGCTCCCGCCTCCTCCAGCTTTTCCCCTGAGGACCGACTGGTATCGAGATTGTCGATAGCATCGGCGATCAACGCAATACCCAGGTTTTGCAGGACATTCACACCATCGGGCTCCAGGTCGAGGGCCTCCTTGTATTTTCCGATCGCCGCGAGGACCTTCCCCTCCGACTGCAGGTGGAACCCCTCCAGGGCGAAAAGACGGGCGCGCCCCTTTCTTCCGGCCTTGGCGAGGATCGGCAATCCCCTGTCCTCCATCCCCGAGGCTATGTAGGCATCCCCCAATCGGAACAGGACATCGGTTCGGAACTTTCTTCGGAACAACATCCCGAGTGGATCCCGGCTCCACCCGCTCAAGAGCCTCGCTTCCTCGTATTTCAAGACCGCCTTCTCGGACAAACCTATTGATTCGTACACCAGACCCAGATCGAATGGAACCTCGGCGGGTACATGGGGAGCGGCAACGGCGTTCATCAAGAAGGTTTCCGCCTGGCGGGGTTGCCCCAGTAAGGCAAACTGGATGCCCAGCCGGAGAGCAGTCGTCGGCGCCTCCACTCGCCAGGGAACCAAGTTTTTCAGGAATCGATCGAGAACCGTTTCCGGGGGCCGGCCGGCCTCCAGGATCGCCATGGCGGGCAGGGAGCCGAGATCGAGTTTAGCCGGTTCCCCCGCGGAGAGAGATTCCGGCAAGGCCTTGCGGAACAGGATGGAAGCGGAATCGATGTAGACCGGATTCCATGCATCACTATGCGCCAGGTGGTTCAACAACGGATGGGCTATCGAGGCCTGCGCGTGATTCCAGAGGACGTTGCGGATGCCGTGCCGCGCGGCCAACTCCTCGAACCACTGGGGCTCCTCCAGGGCCCGGAGGTAACTCCGGTACGTCTCCTCGTCATACACCTCCAGCCGGCCGTCAATGAATACACGTCGTTCCGGGTAGGCCCGCCATATCAGGTAGCCCCCATCATCCAGGGAATGAAACAGCCGCCCCGAAAGGGAACGCTCGATAAGAAACTCTGCTGCCCCGACCGGAGCGATCCCCTCGAGAACGCCGCTGCCAAACCTCCTGTCCATTCTCTCCCAGAGGTAAAAATGGTTGCTACCGATCGCCATCATCAACAGCAGGATCAGGGAAACCAGAAGAAGGCGCCCGCCCATCCCGGCCACCCTTCTCCAGCGGGTCGGTCGGAATGCGGCTACCGATTGGCGAATTGGCTCGATCAGGATGGGAAGGGCCACGATGGAAAAGAGGGGCAGGTTTCTCCGGGCCCGAAAGGCAAGCCAGAGGAAGCTGGCAAAAAGGAGGAGATGGCGGGTCGGAAGGCGATGCCCCCGGGAGATCACCACCAGGGCGGTGACGGCGGCCAACACCCACCATGCTACTATGGCCAGGGTTCCGGTGCCGGCATCAAAGGGTTGCTGAAATTCCGCGATCGAGCTGGAGTAGAGGGTTCCGGCAGATATACGTCCGGTGAGCTGGAGAAGAGGCAGAGACCATGCCCGGATACCAAAGGGATTGATCCAGGTGGCCAGCATGCCCAGGCCGAGAATTGCCGCCAGGGGGATCATCACTTCCCTTCTCCCGCCCACCCCTCCTGCCGGCCTTAAGGCGGCCCACCGCGATCGGACGCGGTCCAAAATTTCACCAGACAGGCCGATCCCGACCAACAGCCATCCCAGGATGAAGAGCGAGTGCACATTGACCCACAGTACCAGGAGGGGGATCAGGAGGTAGACACCCCTTCCCGAGCCGTTCCGAAAGAACTTTTCCAGGAGGAGAAGGGTCAAGGCAAGGAAAAGGAAAGAGAAAAGTTCAGGACGCAAAAGGAATCTTTCATGGGAGGCAAGGACCGCAAGAAAAACGGCCCCGAGCCCGGCAAACGGCAACTTCCGGGGAATGAATCCGAACAGCAGGAGGGCAATGGTGGCAGTCGCCAGAAACGCCCGGAACAGTGTGAGACCATCCATGCCGATGGTTCTGTACAGGAGGGCAAGAACGATCTGGAAACCCCAATGAAGATCAATCCAGGTGTTCCCTTCTGCCGTGTAGGAGAAAGGATCGATCCTGGGAACCGAGTGCTCCCGGAGGATCCAATCACCGCTGGCAAGGTGCCAGAAAAAATCGGTAGTGGCGACCGGATGAATCGACAGCAAGAACGTCAGAGCCAGGATTCCCGCTGCAACCGCGGGACCGAGGTTCGCCTTCCAGATTGCCGGCCATCGGCCCCGGAGCGGAGAGGCGGGGTTTTCCCCATCCAAGGCGGATCGACTCATGGCCGGTCTCTGCATTCGGCGGGATCGGTCTCGAACACTGTCAGCCGGGTATCGCCGTACCGGTATTGTTTCCGGACAATCAGTCGCCGGGGCCAGGGAAAGATCGGATCCCTCTTACCCTGCTCCAGGACCACCATTCCTCCCACCTGAAGCAACGGGGAGTCCCCAATCCAGGCCATGAGCGCCTCCAGGTCGCCGGAACCGTACGGGGGATCGAGAAAGATCAAGCCAAACCGGTACCCCTCCCGTTCCAGTGCCGGGAACACTCTACGGGAGTCTCCCGAACGGATCCGTCCAGATTCCTGCAAACCGGTTGCCTCCAGATTCCTCACGACACAGCGGATCATGGCGGGGTCTTTCTCCACGAAAAGTACCTTGCGCGCCCCGCGGCTGAGCGCTTCGATCCCGACGGCGCCCGTTCCGGCAAACCCATCCAGGATATCGATCCCCACTACCATGTCCCCCAAGATATTGAAGATCGCCTCGCGAATCCGGTCCAGGGTCGGCCGGACCTTTGTTCCGCGGGGGACATGGAGAATTCTTCCCCGCGCGATACCCCCGATTACTCGCACCGGAGTCTTCCTCTTTCTTTAAAAAATGTTCTTGAGACGGTTGTTACAAAAAACCTATTAGGCTATCATTGCCCGCCGATAATGAGGATGGAAGGCCGAGCCTAAACGGCTCCAGCCCGGTCCGCGGCCTTCACCTTTCATTCCCACCGCCGGATTGGGGAGTCCGGGATTCCTTGGTGGCAACGGTGAGACCGGAGGCGCCGGACCGGCGAGCCAGGTCCATGACACCGATTACTCTGCCGTGGCGGGCGTTTTCGTCGGCC
>JAPUIV010000144.1 GCA_027296665.1 Acidobacteriota bacterium
TGCCTCTGGGCTAGGTCCTCCAGGTACCGCTCCGGGCCCTTCCCGCCTTCTTCCGCCACCCGCAGCATCAGGTTCAGCGACGCCTGCAGGGCCCGTTTCTGTTTCGCAAAATCGGTGTTCGCGAACTTCTCCTTAACTTTGGGCGACGATGCCAAAAAATTCTCATAGAACAGGTCCAGAAAGCCCGGGTGGGCATTGCACCGGCGCAAGCTTTCATCCATGGTTTGGAGGGTGGATTGGTCCACGGGTTTACTTTCCTTGAGGAGGCTCAACCTTGAATCCGCCAATATTAACCCATTCCAATGTTAATCTATTCCAATCTATGGGAAATACTCAAGGGTGGTTAGCCAGGGCCGGGGACTGGCTCGAACCATTCACCTGAAGTTTCCCGAACCTCCTGGAATGCGGGAGGGGAATCCGATAGAATCGACGCCGGTATCGATGTGATCTGTTTCGGGGAATTCATGGAGGCGAATCCGGACAATTCGGGGTCCGCGCCGCCCGCGTGGGCCGGGGCGATCTGGGCCCTGATGATCCCCCTGTCGTTGGCGGTCTCCTGCGGAATTCGCTCCGGGGCGGAGGTTCGCCGCGACACCACCCATCCATTTCAGTACGGGGTCAGTCTCTCCACCCACGTGGGCGCCTACTCCAATGCAGGCCGCCCCGCGACTCTACGGGAACTGCAACGGCATCACGTCGGCTGGATTCAGGTGGTCCCTTTTGCCTTTCAGCTCGATCCCAAGGAACCTCAGATCTCCTTCCGGGATCTGACCTCGACCCAGGTCCATTTCATCGACGCCGTGCACAAAGCGGGGATGCACGTGATGATGAAACCCCACGTCTGGTCATCCAAATTCTGGGGGGAGAATGCTTCCTGGCGCGGGGAGATCGCGATGGGGTCGGATGCCGACTGGAACCTCTGGTTCCAGAACTACGAGAAGTTCATTCTTCACTACGCCAGGCTCAGCGAGCAGACCGGTGTCGAGGTCTTCACCATTGGACTGGAGTATGTTCGGGCCACCCGCGAGCGCCCCGGAGACTGGCGCAAGCTGATCCGGAAGGTCCGGACGGTCTATTCCGGGCCGATAACCTACGCCGCCCACTACCTCCAGGAAATCGAACGGATTGGATTCTGGGATGAACTCGATTTCATCGGTGTCATTCTTTATCCCGAACTCTCCGGGAAACGGGATCCGACCATGGCCGATCTGCTCGAGGGTTGGAAGCCGGTCAAGGAGACGCTCAGACGGATCTCGGAGACCCACGGCAAACCGGTCGTGGTCGCCGAGATCGGATTCAACAGCATTGTTGGGGCTGCGGAGAAGCCATGGGAATGGGCCCGGGAAGGTGCCCGGGTGGACCTGGAGATCCAGGCCCGTTGTTATGAGGCGACCTTTCAGGCCCTCTGGGAAGAGTCCTGGCTCGGAGGGATCTATTTCTGGAAATGGAGAATTTCCGGCAAGGATGGCGGCCCGGAGAATATCCATTACACCCCGCAGGGGAAACCGGCGGCCCTGGTGATGCAAAAGTGGTTCGGAAAGATCGTCGCCGCGCCGGATGGTTTCGACCCAGGTTCCGGCGGGGTGGGGGCGAGGTGACCGTTCCAGTTGCCAGGCACCGGTTACGAACCCGGCCGCCCAGGGGGCCGGTCCGGCTTCCGGAGCTCCTCCAGAGTCCCGCCGAGATCCAGCCCTATCTCCAGGATGCCGCCCATTATCCCGGCGGACATTCCCCCTGCGCCGCCCTGCCCCGGCAGGAGGGAGAGATGGCCGCCCTCCTCCAACAGGCCCCCCACCTTCTGGTGGTTGGCGCCCAGTCTTCACTGACGGGAGGGGCGACACCGAGAGGGGAGTGGATCGCCTCCACCCAGAGGATGACCGATCTCCAATTTCCCCGCAGCGATCGGGTTCGGGCGCAGGCGGGTGTGCCTCTTCTCACCCTGAATCGGGAACTGGCCGAACGGGGTTCCTTTTATCCTGCCGCCACCACCTTTTCCGGCGCTCTGATGGGTGGAACGGTCGGGACCAACGCGGCCGGCCCGCGGACCTTTAAATACGGCGCCACGCGCGAGTGGGTACGAGCCCTGCGCCTGCTTCTTGCCAATGGCGAGGTGCTCGAACTGGAACGGGGCGAGGCCCGGGCCCATCCCGATGGTTACTTCGAGATCGAGACCCTGGAGAGAGAGGTGATCCGGGTTCCCCTGCCGACCTACCGGATGCCGGACGTTCGCAAGCGATCCGCCGGGTACCATTTCGAGGCGGAGATGGACCTCCTCGACTTGTTCATCGGCTCGGAGGGTACCCTCGGGATCGTGACCGAAGTGGAATTCTCGGTGCTCCCCGCCGATTTTCAACTCCTGATCGGTCTTCTCGGCTGCCCGCGTGAACGCATCGCCCTTCGTCTGGCCGCCGAACTGTGTGAGGCATCGCGATCTACCTGGACATCCGGGAAAGAGTCAGGGCTCGACATTCCCTCCCTGGAGATGATCGACCGGCCCGGTCTGGACCTGGTTCGTGAAGATCGGGCGGGGAATCTGGGGGGGATCCGGCTGGAGAAGCACTGGGAATGCGTATTGATCTTCGAAGTGGAATTGCGGGGGGAGACCGAAGGAGATCGCTCTCCCCTGGGACAGTTGTGCCGGATTCTCGAGGATCACGGTTTGCTGGAGGAACTTCAGGTCGCCCTCCCCGGCGAGAACCAACGGGCCGAAGGCATCCGGGCCCTGCGCGAGGCGGTGCCGCTCGCCCTCCACAATTGGATTGGCGAGGCTCGCAGGCGGACCGGTCAGCCCCTCCGGAAAGTGGCGGCCGATATGATCGTACCGTTCGATGCGGTGGGGCAGGCCCTCCGGCTCTATCGCGAAGGATTCCGCCGCCGGGACCTCGATTTCGCCATCTGGGGCCACCTGTCAGATGGGAATCTTCATGCCAACGTTTTACCCAGATCCCTCGAGGAGGTGCGGAAGGGGGAGGAGGCGATTCTCGAGTTCGGGGTCCAGGTTTCACGGATGGGGGGCTGTCCCCTGTCCGAACATGGCGTGGGCCGAAATCAGGTAAAACAGGCCCTTCTGCGGCAACTCTATGGGGAACGGGGGATCGAGGAGATGCGCCGGGTCAAGCGAGCCCTCGATCCCGATCTGATCCTGGCGCCGGGGGTCCTTTTTCCGGTCACCGCCGCTCAGTCTTGATGGGGAACCGATGAATCCGAAAACCGTCCAGACCTTGCGGGATCTGCGCAAGGTTTTTGAAAGACGGGGCAACGAATTTTTCGTTCTCGGCGGCGGCGTCACCGACGCCATTCTACCGGTCCTCAAGGACGGCAGGATCGCTCCGTTGTCCGGGAATGGCGGAATCGACCTGGCCTTTCCCGCCGTTACCTGGTCTCATTTTTACGACCTTGTCGAGTCGATGGTCTCAGTTGGTTTTCGCGAATCGGAACGGGAAGAACTCTTGATCCATTCCAGTGGAACGGAACTATTCCTCTGGCCTTTCGGATCCCGGGTCTCTCCCCGGCAGAGGTTGACCTGGCCGGGGACGGGGAGGGAATATTCCACGGTTGGCCTTGCCTTCGCCATGACCGAAGCCCGGCCGGTCCCGATCGCGGAACATCTGGCGGTACCGGTGCCGCCGATACCGATGGTCCTCTTTCTGAAAATCGTCTTTTACCTGAGCCGCATGACGGGCCGTGATCTCATCGAGATCGTCAAGGTCCTCCATGCCGGTTGCGGCGATTCCGAACCGGGACCGGACCCCGGAAAGGACAACGCCTTCAGTATGGGAACCAGAATCAGGAAATCATTCCCCGAATCCTATCTCAAGATCATCCGGAACTTCCTGGTCGAGGTGGATGCGGTGCACGCGCCGATGATCTCCCAGTTGTTTCGAGGCTGGAAGGGGATGGATCCTTTCCTGGGGAACCGGATGGAGGATATTTTCGGGTTGTTTCTTTCGTTTCAACGCGGCCTCGATACCAAGTGACCCGGCAAATGCCTGCCGGGTAGATCATTGCAGGTACCCCAGGGCCCGGAGGCGGCGCTCGGTCTCTGCGTCGAGATCTACCTGCTTATAGGTCCGTTCCCATGATTTGCCGCGCCGTGCCTGTTCGCGGTACCACTCCAGGCACTGTTGCCGGAATCGGGCCACCTTCCCGGGATGCCGGCCTCCCACGTCGATCTGTTCCCCGGGGTCGGCGTCGAGATCGTAGAGTCGATCCCATGCTGGATGCCGGGGCGAGTAGTCGCCGTGCATGAATAGCCAGGATCCCTGCCACAGGGCGATTTCCCCGATCGGATTCGCCCGCCGGAGCCCGTCCCGGTCCTCCGCCGCTTCTCTCCGGACCAGATGGCTGTAAGCTGGTTTTTCCGGCAATTCTCCGCCATGCAACGAGGGCACCAGACTGCGCCCTTCCACCTGCTCGGGGATCGGAAGGCCCAGGAGATCGAGAATGGTGGGAAGGATATCGATCGTTTCCACCCGGCCGGTGATGCGTACGCCGGCCGGGATGCGTTGCGGCTGGAAAAGGATCAGGGGAACGTGGGTGGCGACACCGTGTAAATGATTTCGATGACCGATTCCTCCGTGCTCGCCGAACTCCTCGCCATGGTCGGAAGTGACCACCAACAGGGTCTCTTCCTTGCCGCCCAGAAGTTCCAGAAGGTCCAGGATCCTGCCGATCTGCCGGTCGTTGAAGGCGATGTCACCGTCGTACAAACTGCGCCGCCGCGCCATGGCCCGGTCCTCGCCGGGAAGGGCGCTGCCCCCGAGGCCGCGCTCGAAGGGAGGGGGGGGCTGGTAGGGAAAATGGGGATCCATGGAATGCAGATAGATGAAGGCGGGAAGATCATGATTACGCTTGAGCCAGGGAAAGAACTGATCGTTGATCGCCAGGGAAGTGCCGCTGCTGAGCAAACCTGCCCCCGGGATCTCCTCCCCCTCGAGAAAGGGACCGGTGATGGCCGGTGTCTCGAAGACGGCGTCGAAACCCTGATCCAGACCGGTGCTGACCCCCGCGTTGGGATTGGTTATGAAGGATATGGTGAAGAATCCCTCCCGGCGGAAGGACTCCGCCAGAGTTTGCACCGCCGGAGGCAGCCGATCCGACCAGGTTATGACGCCGTGGGCCGGGGGGTACAATCCGGTCAGGATCGACACGGTGGATGGCCTGGTCCACGCGCTTTGCGACACGCAATCCAGAAACAGGGCGCCGCCGGCGGCCAGGCGATCGAGAACCGGGGTGGTATTAACCTTGTATCCATAACTCCCCATGTGCCGGGCGCTCATGGCATCCGCGAGGTAGAGAATCACCCGTCTGGGCGGACTCTTTCCCGTCCCCTCTAGAAGGATCGGGCTTCCCAGGAAGACGGTGGCGTCCGAGTCGGTTCGCAGGGAAATGGCGAATCCCGGGGAACCGTCCGGCCCCGGTGGGATGTCCAGGGCGATCGGGTGCCAATCGGGACCGGCGGGGATTTGCTCCCGGTACACGGTGGTTCCGGGCGGCCGTTCCAGCCTGAATTCGAGCGGGCCGGCCGCCGCCGGCGCCGACACCGACATCCGCAGGGATGCGCCTTTCGCGATGGAAAGGGGAAACCGCAGCCGGCCGGGCGCCTGGAGAACGATTGATTCCCTGGTCACCCCGGCGATCGTCCGGGTGGTCACGCCAAATCCGGCCTTCTCATGATGTTCCCCGAATGTAAAAAGATGAATATCGTCCATTTCGATCTCCCCGGAAACCAGTCCAGGGAATTGCAGGATCAGGCGGCGAAGAACCGGCCGCCTCGAGGTGGAGCCCATCCAGCCGGGAGGTTCCAGACCCTGTAACGGAATCCGTAGGGGAAGAAGTTTGTCGGATGGGGGAACCCGGACTTCGTGGCTGCGGAACAGATGCAATCGTTCGGAGAGGGATAAGTTCCCGGTTCCCACCCAGAAATCCATGAAATCGGTGGCCGATTCGGCCCAGAAGAGCCTGACACGGGTGGAGGTTGGGGACCGGAGCCGGAGGGTCATCTCCTCCAGATCCCGCAACGGGATCTCCATCTCCGGACTCATCAGGATCCCTTCCGACAGATCCCCTCGAATCGTGATCTTCCCGTCCGAAACCGCCAGATTCACCGGTCCGTGCGTCATCCACCCCTCCAGACCGTTATCGAAGGAGAAATGCGGGCCCCGGAGGCCGGCCGATGGCTGCTTCGATCCCGGTCTGTCGTAGGCGGCGGAACCGGTCATTTCGGTAAGGTGGACCACCCTGGGGCGGAAATCGGCGGATCTTTCCGGGTCCGGGGAACAGGTCATCCCGGGGAGGGCGGCCAGCGCGATGAGAATCGGGAGTCTGGGTTGCACCGGAGGTCGTATCCTGAAGGCAAAAAACCCCTAAGATAGTAACATGGATCGGGCGGCGTCGATCCAGGAGATCGGTGCTCGGGTGGCAGGGTTTTGCAGTCAAATATTTGACAGGAAAAGAGTTATTCTGATTCCATAGAGGGCGAAAAATGCCCATTTCTTGACAGAATGACAAAAATCATCTATTATATTTTGACAGAGGGTAACAGATCCCCCCCACTTATTTTATTTGGAGGAATCGGTGAGAACCTTTGGCGACTTCAAGATTGGTGAAAAGGTGGTTTACCCGAATCACGGAATTGGCGTTATCGAGTCGATCCAGGAACGGCAAGGGCAGGACAGCGCGGACAAATTTTACCGGCTCCGATTACTGGCCAACGATAGTACGGTGATGGTTCCCCTGGAAAATATCAATCAGGTCGGTCTCCGCCGGGTCATCTCCAAGAAGGAGATCACCGGGGTGTTCGGCATTCTCAAGGGAAATGAAGTCGCGGTAACCCGAGATTGGAAGGGCAGGTACCAGGAGAATTCGGACAAGATGCGTACTGGAGAAATTCAGGCCGTGGCCCTGGTCCTGAAGAGCCTCACCCTTCTCAGTCATAAGAAGAGTCTTTCCTATCGCGAACGCCGGATGCTGGACAAGGCGCGCTACCTGATCGTCAGCGAAATCGCCGAGGTGGAAAAGATTCCGGAGGAGAAGGCGGAGGCCAGGGTCGAACGCGCTGTCCGCACCTCCATTCGCTCCACGGTGGATCATTAAACCGATCATTCCTTCCCCTCTCTCCACTGCCAATATTGATGGATAACCCGGCCCTCCAGGCCTTGGTGGCCGGGTTTCAGGATCTGCTTCCCGGCCGGCGCGTCGACCAGGTGGAGTCGCTCCTGGAACACGACTATCTGTTCCGGCTCGAACCTCCCGGCCGGATCCATCTGGTGATCTCGATCCACCCCGATTTCGGCGGTGTGTTTCCGATGCGGGATCTTCCCGCCAGGCACCCGCCCTCCACCGGTTCATTCGCCGCCTTCATGCACAGCCACCTCGCCGGGGCGGTTCTGGAATCGATTCAAAAGGAGGCCGGGGAGCGGCTGGTCCGTTTCCTCTTCCGGAAAGAGGCGGGGGAGGATGGTGATGGTGGAACCGTACTCAACGCCGAATTGCTCGGCCGATCGGCCAACCTGATCTTGACCAGGAATGATGGGACGGTGGTGGGGAGCGCCAGAAACCTGAAGAGCGGTTTCCGCCGTCATTCTCCAGGCCGGCCTTACGAACCTCCCCCGCCACGGGAGGGGAAAACATCTCGAATCGCCGGCCGGGACCTATCTCCCTGCCTGTACCTGCAGCGAAAACTTTTGGATGTCGACGCGGGAGACCAGATGGATCGGCGGACGGTTCAGTTGACCCTCCACAGGCTTCCCCATCCCGCCAGGGAGGAAGTTCGCTTCGAGGGAATGATGGAAGCCGGTGAGGCCTTGCTGGGACTTCTCCTGCGTCATCGCCGGTTTGAAACGGTCCGGGCCGGAGCTCGGCGAGTGGTGTCCAGGGAACGGAAGCGGCTCCGGAGGCTCCAGGAAGAGTTGAGCGGGGATCTGAGCAGAATCGGGGACCCCGACAATCTGCGTTTCCAGGGCGAGGCGATCCTGGCCGGGCTGGCCACCGCGCGGGTGGAATCGGGGAAGGCGTTTGTCGTGAACCCGTATGATCCAGCGGGTGGAACCATCCGGATCGACCTTCCCGACCCGGGGCGGAGTCTGGCGGAGAATGCCGATCTGTTTTTCCGGAAAAACCGCAAGGCGCGCCGGGGTCTGGCCCGTATCGAACAACGCCGGAAGGAGATCGCGCCGCGCGCGGCCTTGTTGGAGGATCTGGCCGGGTTGACCGATTCCATCCGCTCCGAGGAGGAACTGCGGGGCCTGGAGGAAAAACTCCGCTCCATGGGGATCATTCGGCCCCCTGCCAAGAAACGTGGAACCGAATCCCGGCGCCGGGAATTTCGGCGCTTCCGCCGGGCGGTCAGTCCGGATGGCTGGATTGTCTACGTCGGCCGCAACGCCAGGGAGAATGACGAACTGACCTTCCGGATCGCCTCTGAATGGGATGTCTGGCTGCACGCGGCCGAGGTGCCGGGCAGTCATGTCATCGTCTTGAATCCGACCCGGAAAAGGGTACTACCCGATGCGACCCTCCGTTTCGCGGCCGGGACCGCCGCATTCTACAGCGGTGCCAGGGAGGAAGGCAGGGTAGAGGTACATTATGCCTTTCGCAGATTGATCCGGAAGGGGAAGGTAGCGGGCCAGGTTCGTCTCAAACGGTTCCAGACGATCCTCGTCATCCCGATCGATCCCCTGGCGGGCAAGCAGTAACCGATTTCTCCCCGGGTCATTTGACTTGATCCGGAACCCTCTGGTAAATTTCCCGGTGAGGAAGGAAGAATGAGGCAGAGTACGAAATCGATCCTCAGCCTCACAGCCGCCGCCTTTTTACTCTATCTTTCATTCCGGAAACTCGATCCTCGATTAATTTGGGAAAGCATCTCAACCGCCAATCCCTTCTACCTGTTCCTGGCCGTAATTCTGAATGCCTTTCATTATCTGCCCCGGGCGATTCGCTGGCGGTGGTTACTCCGGCCATTCAAGACGGGTATCCGTCTCCTGTCCCTGTTAACCACCACCTTCATAGGGTTCCTGATCTCCTGGATATTCCCCGGACGGCTGGGGGAGATTGTTCGACCGGTTCTGCTGGCCAGGAAGGAGGATCTTCCGGTCAGTGGCGCCCTGGCCACCATTGTGCTGGAACGGATTCTCGATGCCGCTACGGTGGTGATCCTGTTCGCCGCGGCGATGTTCTGGGTACCCTCCGGACCAATGGCCGGCGGGTTGGCGAAGATCATCGACCCCATGTACCGGGCGGGAAAATATGCCGCGATCGCGGCTCTGATCCTGTTTCCTATCCTGGTGGTTCTGTTCCTGTCCCGGCACCGGCTAATGAAGGCCTTCAAGTTTTACCCCGGGAGGAGCGGGCGGGGATGGCGCGCTACCCTGGTCCGCTGGGGAAACGATTTCGTTATCGGCTTTCGCGGACTGGTCTCCCCGGAACGGCTTTCCCTGGTCCTCCTGTATTCCATCGGATTGTGGATCCTCATCGGCCTGAACACATGGCTGGTTCTCAGGGCATTCCACATCCAGAGTTCTTTCATGGCTACCTTTCTGTTTCTTCCCCTGCCGGTTCTGGGTATCGCGGTTCCGACACCGGGCGGAGTCGGTTCGTTCGAGATCCTGTGCCGTTGGGGCATGGAAACCTTGTTTGGCGCGCCGCCCCATGAGGCGATCGCGGCCGCGGTGACCCTGCACTTCGTGTCGCTTGTGCCGGTGCTCCTGTTCGGTTCCGCATCGATCTGGAAGCAGGGGATCTCGCTGCGGGGGCTGACCGGAAAGCAGGATGGGATCGGAAAAGATAGAACTGTGATCGGAGAAAAAACAGGATGAAGTGCCCCTTCTGCGCTCTCGATAATGATCGCGTCGTTGACTCCCGCGAGGGGAAGAACGGACAGGTGATCCGCCGAAGGAGGGAGTGTCTCGAGTGCAGAAAACGATTTACGACGTATGAACGGATCGACGAGATCCCCTTCATGGTGGTAAAAAAAGACGGCAGGCGGGAATCATTCGACCGGCACAAGATCCTCAGCGGATTGTTGAAGGCGTGCGAGAAACGTCCAATCAGTGTCGCCATGCTGGAACAGATTGTCGACGAGATCGAAACCGCTCTCCAGGAAACCCCGGAGAGGGAAATGCCGGCTGCCAAGGTGGGCATCTGGATAATGGACAAGCTCAAGGCCATTGACAAGATCGCCTATGTTCGGTTTGCCTCGGTGTACCGGGAATTCAAGGACTTGAGCGAATTCGAGGCGGAGATCCGCAATATGCGAAAGAATGTGCTGGGCGGATCCAAGGAGAGTTGAGGGGGGAGTTTCGTGTTCGTTATTGCACGGAGGGATCGCCGTGATTATATTGGCCTCGACTGGGTTCCGGCCCCGCCCATTCGCCACTCCGGGGTGGCGGCGAGGCCTTTTCCATAGGAAGGGAACCGTTCACCCATGACCGTATTCGGTCCGCTTCTGGAGATGACCAGGATCCAGAGCGAGATCAATAAGTTGTTCGACCATCTGGTGGACCTCAAGCGTTCCGAGGATGGGGCGGTGGGTCAATGGACTCCCAACGTGGACGTGTACGAGACCAAGGATGATTGGGTGGCGCGGTTCGAACTCCCGGGAGTGGATCCGTCTCAAGTCCGGCTGGCGGTCGACGGCAACCAGTTGATAATCCGCGGAGAAAAGGTCCGGCCGGAGGCCGCCGATGCGACAAGGTTTCATTGCGTCGAAAGGGTGTATGGACGCTTCCAGCGAGTGATCCAGATCGGCGCGTCGGTGAACCCCCGCCAGGCGCGCACGGAATTTCGTGACGGTCTTTTTTTGGTGATATTCCCCAAGGTTCCGAATCGACGGGGCGGAGAGATTCCGATTGTTCTGGAGGAAAAGGGAGGAGATTCATGACGGACTGGGGGACGGAGCGCAGCGAGGAAAAGATGCGGATACCCAAACAGGTTGCGGTTCTCCCGCTGCGCGATATCGTGGTCTATCCTTACATCATCGTGCCGCTGTCGGTCAGCCGGGATCGGTCCATTCAGGCGATCAACCACGCCCTCAGCGAAAACCGGATGATCCTGCTTCTGTCTCAAAAAGACGGCAGCCACGAGGAACCGGCCCAGGAGGACCTTTTTGAGGTTGGCACGGTGGCCGTGGTCATGCGCATGCTCAAATTGCCGGACGGCCGGTTACGGGTACTCGTTCAGGGTGTTTGCCGGGCCCGGGTGGATGAGTTCGTTGCCTCGAAACCGTTCCTTCGCGCCCGGATCACCCGGATCGTGGAGCCGAAGAGCAAGTCTCCCGCCCTGGAGCAGGAGGCCCTGATGCGGAACGTGAAGAGATCGCTGGAGAAGGCCTCCTCCCTGGGAAAACCGTTGTCTTCCGAAGTGATGGTGATAGCCAACAACCTGGAAGACCCCGGCCGCCTGGCCGACCTCGCCGCATCGAACCTCGAGCTCAAGGTGGAAGAGGCCCAAATCATTCTGCGCACGCTGGATCCGATGGAACGGCTTCGGAAGGTCAATGAACAGCTGAATACCGAACTGGACCTTCTGGCCATGCAGCAGGAGATCAATAGCCAGGCCCGCGAGGAGATCGATCGCTCGCAGAGGGAATTCTTTCTTCGCCAGCAGCTCAAGGCGATCCAGAGCGAGCTCGGCGAGGGTAATGAATTGACCGAGGAGGTCGATCAATTCAGGGAAAAGGCTCACAAGGCCCGGATGCCGAAAAAGGTCAAGGAGGAGGTGGAGCGGCAGATCAGCCGGCTGGAGGGGATGCATCCCGATTCGGCCGAGACCGCGGCCCTGCGCAACTACCTCGACTGGATGGTTACCCTCCCGT
>JAPUIV010000145.1 GCA_027296665.1 Acidobacteriota bacterium
AACGAGAAGGGCGAGGTCGTCTTTGAACAGCACGATGTCGAAGTGCCGAGCTTCTGGTCGCAGCTGGCGACCAATGTGGTGGTCTCCAAATATTTCCGGGGGCAACTCGACACCCCGGAGCGGGAACGGAGCGTCAAGCAGTTGATCGGCCGGGTCGCCGGGACCATCACCCGGTGGGGCCGCGAGGGAGGATATTTCCGCACGGAGAAAGATGTCGAGGCGTTCGGCGCCGAGTTGACCCACCTTTTATTGCACCAGAAGGCTTCTTTCAATAGTCCGGTTTGGTTCAATTGCGGCGTCGAGCCACACCCCCAGTGTTCCGCCTGTTTCATCAATTCGGTGGAAGACCGGATGGAATCGATCCTCGATCTCGCCAAGACGGAGGGGATGCTGTTCAAGTTCGGCTCCGGTACCGGATCCAACCTATCGGTGATCCGCTCCTCGCGGGAACCGCTCGGCGGCGGCGGGACGGCCAGCGGCCCGGTATCCTTCATGAAGGGCTACGACGCCTTTGCCGGTGTGATCAAGAGCGGGGGGAAAACGCGGCGGGCCGCGAAGATGGTCATCCTGAACATCGATCACCCCGACATCATGGATTTCATCACCTGCAAGGCGGAGGAGGAAAAAAAGGCCTGGGCCCTGATCGAAGCCGGATACGATTCCTCCTTCACCGGGACCGCCTACGCCTCCATCTTTTTCCAGAACGCCAACCACAGCGTCCGGGTGACCGACCAGTTCATGCGGGCGGTTGAAGAGGACGGCATGTGGGAGTGCCGGGGCGTCAAGACCGGGGAAGTCATGGAAACCTACCGGGCCCGGGACCTGTTGACGAAGATTGCGGAAGCGGCGCATCTCTGCGGCGATCCCGGACTGCAATTCGATACCACCATCAATGAATGGAATCCTTGCTCCGGAACGGCACGGATCAACGCGAGCAATCCCTGCTCGGAGTACATGTTCCTTGACGATACGGCCTGTAATCTGTCTTCCCTGAATCTCATGAAGTTCCGGCGGCCCGACGGGGAGTTCGATACCGAAGGGTTCCGGCACGCGGCCGAGACCATGATCCTCGCCCAGGAGATTCTGGTCGGCAATGCCAGCTATCCGACCCCGGCAATCGACAGGAACAGCCACCGGTTCCGGCCCCTCGGCCTGGGCTACGCCAACCTGGGAGCGCTGTTGATGGCCCGAGGCCTCCCCTACGACTCCGACGCCGGGCGAGTCTACGCCGCCGGCATCACCGCGCTGATGTGCGGGACCGCGTACGCCATGTCGGCGCGCATCGCCGCGAGCCTGGGCCCCTTCGCCGGGTTCGAGAAGAACCGCGCGCCGATGCTTCAGGTGATCGAGAAGCACCTGGAACAGGCCAAGGCGATCGATCGGGAACAGCTTCCCGCGGAACTGTACGAGAGCGCGGTGGATGCCTGGGACGAGGCGTACGCCACCGGCACCGCCTTCGGTTTCCGAAACGCGCAGGCGACGGTGCTTGCCCCGACCGGCACCATCGCCTTCATGATGGACTGCGACACGACCGGAATCGAACCCGACATCGCCTTGATCAAGTACAAGAAACTGGTCGGCGGCGGCATGTTCAAGATCGTCAACCACACCGTTCCCCTCGCCCTCCAGAAGCTCGGGTATGAGATCCCCCGGATCCAGGTGATCCTCGAACACCTGGAGAAAGCGGAGACGATCGAGGCCGCTCCCGGACTCCAGCCGGAGCACCTGCCGGTGTTCGATTGCGCCTTCAAACCGGCGCGCGGGACCCGCGCGATCCATTATCGCGGCCACATCCTGATGATGGCCGCGGTCCAACCCTTCCTCTCCGGAGCGATCTCCAAGACGGTGAACATGCCGGAGGAGAGCACGGTAGAGGAGATCGTCAAAACTTACTCGGAGGCGTGGAAACTTGGCATCAAGGCGATCGCCATCTACCGCGACAACTGCAAGCGATCCCAGCCTCTTTCCACCTCCATCAAGGAACATAAAGTGGCCGGGTTCCATCCGGACCGCAGGCGATTGCCCAGCGAGAGAAGGGCGATCACCCACAAGTTCTGCCTGGGCGGGCACGAGGGGTACATCACCGTCGGCATGTACGATGATGGCATGCCGGGTGAGATCTTCGTGGTGATGGCGAAGGAAGGTTCCGCCGTTTCCGGCCTGGTCGATTCCTTCGCCACCGCGATCTCCCTGGCGTTGCAGTACGGCGTGCCGCTACAGGTCCTGGTCGACAAGTTCAGCCACACCCGGTTCGAACCGAACGGCTGGACCAATAACCCGAGCATTCCGAATGCCAAATCGGTCATGGACTACATCTTCCGCTGGCTGGAGAAGAAATTCCTGACCGGGGAGAATGATCCCGGCCGAACGGAAGTCCCGGTGGCGGTCGCTTTCCCGGCCCGGGGGGCGAGCGAGGCGGAAGAGAAACGGATCCTCGTTTCCCAGGGAGACGCGCCTCCCTGCAGCGATTGCGGGGAGATCATGATCCGGAACGGCGCCTGCTACGTCTGTCTCAATTGCGGGGCGACCAGCGGTTGCTCCTGATCCAGGCCGATCCCGGGCCTGCGGATCATGATCAGTCTGCTGGGTTCGGGACCGTACTCCTGATCTCAGGCTCTGAGTCCTCGAGGCCGTGCCCCGGCGGCCCGGAGACCGACGGACAGAACCTTACTACCCTCTTTTTCATGTAAGATACTTTCCCGGGAGGGAACCCGGGAGGCCTCTCCAGAGTAAAACCTAATAGGATCAGGGGAAGGTCAGGGTGCCTACTGGGAATGACGAACGCCTGATCCGGGAAATTCTCGCCGGAGATGCCGACAGGTTCGAGGAGATCGTCAGGAGCTACCAGAACCGCATCGCCGGCCTTGCATTCCGGATGGGGGTCCGGTTCGACGACATGGAAGATGTGACCGTGGAAATCATGACGAAAACATTCCGGAACCTGCATCTCTACCGCCCGGATTACGCATTCTCCACCTGGATCTACCGGGTCGCCATCAACCATATCCGGGACCACCACCGGAGGCGCAGGCGGGATGCCGGCCTGGAACCGATCTCCGAGCACCTGCCTGCCACCGGCACCGACGCCCTGCAGGCGGCCGGCGAAGATCAGCGCCGCCGGGAGATCCGGATCGCCCTGGCGCGCCTTCCCGAAAGATACCGCACCGCGATGATCCTGATGCACCTTGAGGAAAAGAGCCTGGCGGAGATCGCCGCGATCCTGAACCTCCCGGTCGGAACGATCAAGTCGAGACTGTCCCGCGGGCGGGAGAGACTCCGCCAGATCCTGATCCGGGAGTTTCCCCATCTGGGTGAAAAATGAATTGCCGAACCTATCGCCGCGAACTCGATCGGGAGATCCGGGGACTCCTCGTCCCGCCGGAACTGCAGGCCATGTCCGGGCACGCGCGGTCCTGCGCCGATTGCGCCAGGGAACGGCGAGCATGGCTCCGGATCACCGGCCGGATCCGGGCCGCCCTCCTGGTCACGCCCCGAGTCAATTGCGTCTTCCGGGTGATGGCCAGGGTGCGCCAGGCCGTACCGGTTCTGGTTTTCGCCCACCGGCTCACCTCCCGGCAGTTCCTCTATTCCTTCTGGACGGCCCTGGCGATCGCCGCCGCCCTGGCAGTCGATACCGCCGTTCGCGCTCCCGGCGCCCTGCGGGATCTACCACTCATCAGGCTGGTCAACTGGGTCCCGGTATTTCTTGGCGATCTCGGTAAGTTCACCCTGGAATCGATCGATTTCCTGGTCCTCCTCCTGGCCGATCTACTTCGGATCCTGATCACCGGTGGAGACGGTCTGGAATTTCTCCTGCCGGCCAGAATGATCCTGACGGCCCTGCTGGCCGCCGCTGTTTTGTCAACCACCGCCGTGTTCATCCGCCGGGATCTCGTCAAGGAAAGCGGCAGAACCGGTCTCCACGATGGAGGTATCTTTTGAGACAGATCCTGAAGGGCGCGATTCTTCTTCCAGCCTGGATCATTTTGGCGGCCCTGGCGATCCCCCCCGCCATCGCCTCACCCGGGCCGGGTCTCGCGGCGGCACTGACCGGCAGGAACGAGGATGTTCAGTTCGGCGGGGAGGTTCACATCCGGGAGGGAGAAGTCCACCAAGGCGACCTGGTCGTCATCGGCGGAAGCGCCCGCATTGAGGGAGAAGTCCAGGGCGACATCGTGGTGATCATGGGCGGCCTGTACATGTCGGGAAAGGGCAATCAGGACGTGGTGACGGTCCTCTCCACGGTGGAACTGGCCGATGGGGCGGTGATCGAGGGGTCCTTCGTCAATGTCCTCGGCGGCCTCGAACAGGCCTCCGAAATCGAGATCGAAGGAGATTTCGTCGACATTTCTTTCCTGGATCTATCCGGATTGAGCTTCCACGGGATCGGCGGGGGATTCCTCCATCTCCTGCTCCTCATCAAGGCCTTTTCATTGGCCATTCTGTTCGTGATCATCATCGTCATCGCGGCAGTCGCCCCCGAGAGGGTCGCCTTCGCCGGAAATGCCTTTCCCACAGACTGGCCCAAGGCTCTCCTGTACGGCGTGATCGCCTACTGCGTCTTCTTCATGGTCGCGTTCATTTTGTGCATCACGTTGATCGGTATTCCGATCGCCATTGCCCTGTGCCTGGCCATGAAGGTGGCCAAGTGGATGGGATATGCAGCCATCTTCTTCATGGTGGGCGACCGCATCGGCAGGAACCTTTTCAACCGGGAGTTTTCCCTCTTTCCCTCCCTCCTCATCGGCTACCTGATCTTCGGTATCCTTAAATTCATCCCGTTGTTCGTGGGAGAGATGATCTGGATGGGCCTCGCCGTTCTGGGCGTGGGGATCTCGCTGTCGACCCGCTTCGGATCGGGACAGCCCTGGTTCCAGGGAAAGAGCCGCCCGGCCCCGAGCCTACCCCCTGCGACTCCGCCAGGTGGGGAGGTCCCTCCCCCGCCGGCGCAATCCGAGGGAAGCCCGGCAATTACCTAGGGATTGCCGGCCAGGGTGACCGGCGTGAAGGAACGGCCCGGGTCGCCGCTGAGTAGAAAGCCGGCCCACCTCCACGGATGCATGGCGGCATCCCCTTCCTTCCTCAACATGGCGAGTTTTGCCTGGCGGAGCGCCGCCGCCGGAGATTCTCCGCGGATCAGGTGGCGATACATGATCTCCATCAATTCAGCGGCGGATTGGTCTTTCCGATCCCAGAGGCTCACGATCACCGATCGGGCGCCGGAGTAGATCCATGCCCGGGTCAGCCCTACCATTCCGTCCCCGCGCACCTGCCGGCCGAAACCGGTCCGACTGCCCGACAGCACCACCAGTTCCGCTCCCAGATGAAGCCTGAAGATCTCGTTGAGCCGCAGGAGACCATCCTCGGCCGGTTCGGAACCGGCTCCCAGAAATACCCCGGAACCGACCGGAACTTCCTCATTGATCCATCCGGTCCCCGCGATATGAATGAACCGATATCTTTCGACATCGTCCGCTTTGACCACCGACTCCGCCGCCAGCGACCCGACCCATAAAGATCGTTCCTTCTCGCCGAACAGGTCACCGATACGGACAACCTCCTCATGCGCGAACGGCAGGGTTGGGATCTGCCAGGTCGGAGGCAAATTCGCC
This sequence comes from Acidobacteriota bacterium, assembly GCA_027296665.1. GTDB lineage: Bacteria > Acidobacteriota > Polarisedimenticolia > JAPUIV01 > JAPUIV01 > JAPUIV01. The sequence continues at coordinate 5,613 of JAPUIV010000145.1, forward strand.
GTCGGCGGATCGCCGATCGCCAGCAAGACCGGCGAGTGCCCCTCCCGCGCTGGATAATTCCTGGTCCGGAGAAGACGCAACAGCGAGGCCGAAGAGAGATAGGAGATTTCGTGGGATTGAAGAAGATACCGTCCCGAGCCGGCCTTCCCCGGCACCCGTAGTGCCTCGAATGGCAAGTAATGGAGGATCCCGTCGGGGATCACCAGCAGGGGGCCGTCCACGGGGAGGGAATCGGGTGGCAGAAGCGTCTTGGCCAGGGAGCGGGAGAGAGCGGCCAGATCGGATCCCGTACCGGTCCCGGCAGCCCGAAGCAGACCCAGAAAGTTCCGGACGGAGTTTTCGATTGCCTCTCGCGGAGGCAGTTCCCACCACTCCACCTCTCCCCGGCTCAGCCTCCAGAGGTAGGATGCCTTTTCCCCGAGGAGATAGGCCAGCATCACCTCGTCGGGACGCAAAAGCGCGCTTCTTACCTCCGCGGAAGAGATCGGTTCGGGATAGGCGATCTCGCTGTAATCGGGCGACGCGGCGCGGACTTCCGCCTTGAGAAGTTCCAGTTCATCGCCGATCTCCTCGAGCGATGCGCGGATCGGTTCCCGTTCCTCCGCCTCCCTGGGGCTGCGCAGATCGTCCTGGAGCTGGGTGATTCGGGCCAGGACCCGCGCCTCCCTGTTCCGCAGGTCCGGCTCGATACGGCCGCTGAGGTCGGATCCGGTTCGGGCCAGAAGCCGGAGCAGATGTCCTGACCGCGCCTGTTCGGCCAGTTCTAAACCCCGGGCCGCGAGATCCGAATCCAGAAAGGAACGCCCGTGGTTCCACAGCAACCAGACCACCTTTTCATGAAGGTCGGTCTCTTCCGTGAAAAGTGCGCCGGTCCGATTCTTCTCCAGCCGGTGCGGCCGGATCGTTTCCCGATGAGTGATCGCCTGCTGGTAGAACTTCAGTGCCTGGCTCCACTGTCCTGCGGCCTCCATGCATCCCGCGATGCCGGCCTCGGATCTCCACACCGCCTCGCTGGTGCCGGTGGCGGTCGCCCCGGCCAGCGCCTCCTCATACAGATCGGTGGCGGTGGCCAGCCGCCCCCGGGCGCGGGCGATCTCCCCGAGCCCCATCAGGCTCATCGCCTCGCCGCCCCCCTCACCGATTACCCGGAAGATCCTGAGCGCCTCCTCCATTTCCCCTTCCGCCTCCCCGGACTGGCCCAGGAGTTGAAGAAGATCGGCCAGCCGGAGGCGGCCGAAAGCGGAACCCCGGAGATCCTCGTTCTCCTCCCGCACCCGGATCGATTCCTGGAATTCCCGGCGCGCACCCTGGTAATCCCCTGTTTCCTTGAGAAGGATTCCCAACCGATCCCCCGCCCGCGCGGCGCCTGCCGGATCGGGGAGCGACACCATCCGTTCCAATGCACTCGCCAGGAACGATTTCGCCTTTGCCGGATCGCCAAGCGATCGATAGATCTCGCCGAGCAGGCCCAGGTTCCCGGCCTCGCCTTGAAGATCCCCGAGCTCCCGGCGGATCCGCAAGGAAAGTTGCTGCAGGCGCAGCGCTTCCGGGAAATTGCCCTGCGCGAATCTCATCTTCCCGAATTGATCGAGCAGATCCGATTCCCCTTTCCGGTTGCCGATCTCCCTTTCCCGTTCCAGCCCCTCCCGGAATACGGTCTCCGCCGCCCGGAAATCGCCGAGCCGCCGGTGTAGAATGCCGATGTCCCGGAGGGAGGCACTCTCGAATGTTCGCTCTCCGAGGGCGCCGAACAGTTCACGCGCCCGATCGAGATTCGGCAAGGCCCGGGAATAATCGGCAACGGCCAGAAAGACCCGTCCCAGGTCAAGACGGACCAACGCCTCTTCCTTCCGGAACCGGATCTCCCGGAGAATGAGAACTGCCCCCTCGAGCGCGGCAATCCCCTCGGCCCGATCCCCGATGCGGACGCGAAGGTTCCCGAGGCTGTGGAGGAGAAGGGCCTCACCGCGCCGATTCCGGAGACCGCGGTTGATGCCGAGAGCGGCCTCGAAACTGCGCAATGCCCTCCCGGGCTGTCCCCCCGCATCCTGAACCAGGCCGGTCTGGTACAGACTCTCCGCCTCACCGGCACGGTCCTTCAGCTCCCGGCGAATCGCCAGCGCGCGCAACTGCTTTTCCAGCGCCTCCTCGCCGCGGCCCGCCCGCAGGTCGATCCTCCCGAGCCCCATGATCGCCTCGGCCTCGGTGGCGCGATCGCCAATCTGGAGTGCGATCCCCATCGCTTCCTGAAAAAATTGTTCCGCCCCTTCGACTTGACCCATGGCGAAACGGATCCGCCCCAGCAGGGCGAGGCTCCTTCCCTCCTCGACCCGATCCCCCCGATCCCGGTCGATCTTCAGCGCCCGGCGAACCGCCTCCAGGGCGGGCGCCAACGCTCCCCTCTGGAAATGAATCGAACCGATCCGGTAACAGGTGATCGCCAGGCCGTCCCGATCCCCCAATGCCTTCTGGATCGAACGGGCTCTGCGGAGATCGGCCAACGCTTCCTCCTCCTCGCCGTTCCGATCCCGGATCGCGCTGAGCAGGACCAGAATTTCGGCTGTCGCTTTCCGGTTCTCGAGGCGCTCCGCCAACCGGAGGGCCCTCTGGTAATCGGCCTGCGCCTCCCCCAACCGTGAGGTCTGGGCACTGACGGAACCGAGCCCGGCCAGGACCGCAATCATCCCGGCGGGATGTTCCAGGGCCGAGTATTCCCCGGCCGCGGTGGTGAAATGCGATTCCGCCTCGGCGAGATTTCCCTGCCGGAGGCGGAGGATTCCCCGGCCGTAACGCAAGGCCGGGTTCGAGTTTCCGGAGAGATCCTCCAACGACTTCTCCGCACCGTCGAGACTTCCCTGGCGGACCAGGATTTCCAGCAGGCCCCGGGACGGCAGAGGGTGATGGGGATCGATTGCCTGGATGGCGCGGAGCTTGGCCAGGGACGGAGTGTAGTTCCCTTCCTTTAACTCCCGCTCGGCCGAAGCAAAGATCCGGCCTACCGCCGCCTCCCGGTCAATCCGGTCGCGGGGAAACGGCAAATCGGACTGTTCCCATGACCGGGAATCCGATTTCGAACAGTGCGGGAGAATCAGGGCGAGAAGAACAACCTGAAGGCCTATACAGGATCGACGGTGCATTGCCAAACCATCCTTCCGCGGGACGCTAAGGCTTTAATCTATGTCCAGGGGTCGATCGGGCAAGACAGACGGTTACCGAGATGGTTGCCAAGAATTTGGCGGTGCTAACCCAGGGTCAGAAGGAACCTACCGCGTCGAGTTCGCTGTCGAGGATCTCGTAGATCTCGTTGAGCCGGACCATGGTGAACAGGTCGTGGACCTTCTTGGAAGGCATGAGAAGCTTGACGTCGGCGCCCGCCTGCGTGCTCCTCTTCTTCAGCACGATCAGTAGGCCGAGACCACCGCTGTCGATCCATCGCACCTGCTTCAGGTTGAGAACGATCCTCTTCTCCCCCTTGTCCAGGAGATCCTGGACCGTGTCCTGAACGGGCAGGTTGCCCCTTCCCTTCGCGATATCTCCGCAGAGATCGACGATCTGGACCTTTCCTGCTTTCCTCATTCCGATCTTCATGGTCGCCCTCCCAGGGAACCAATCAATTGGCAAACCGATCTGCTTCCTTAAAATAACCGGGAACGAAGTTGCCCCATTTTTACCACTAAACCAGGAGGGAATCAAGGGGAATTCGTCCTATAGATGGCTCATTTTTTGCTCCCTCAAGGAGCATGGACCGTAAAGGGAAGGGAACCCTTAAGAATTGGGGGTTTTTCCTCATATTGGGGGTTTTTTGCCTGGAAAACCCCCTCGCCGGAGGGAAGCCGGGAACCCCGCAGATTTCGGTCGAGGATTTGGGACGAGAGAGCGGGTTCCAGGATTCCTGGGACAACCACTACCGGAAGGGACGTTCCATTGTTGCCGAGGATTTCGACGGTGACGGCTGGGTGGATTTCTTCGTCGGGAACCCGGGAAACGAGAGTTTCATTTTCCGAAACCTGGGCCCCGGCCCGGGAGGGGTTGCGCGGTTCACCCCGGATCAAGTCCTCCTCCAGGGAGAACTGGCCTTCACAGCGAGTGGAGCGGACTACGACAATGACTCGGACCTGGATCTGTTCATTGGCTGCGGCGGCCAGGAAGGGGTTTGCCTCGATTACCTGTTCCGGAACGACAGCACTCCCGGGCAGATCCTATTCACCGACGTCAGTAACCAGGCCGGAATCCGCGGTCCCGCCCCGGGAGGGTTCCCGCTGGCCCACGCAACGACGGGAAGCGCCTGGGGGGATTATGATCGGGATGGGGACCAGGATCTCTTTGTCAGCGTGATGGATGTCGACCACGCCGAGATCTCTTACAAGAGCATTCTCTGGAGGAACAACGGTGATGGCACCTTTTCCGATGTGACGATCTCGGCCAATCTGGATTACTGGGAATATGATACAAGAACCGGGCCACCCCTCGTCGACTGGGGCCACTTCCAGAATTCCACCTGGATCGACGCGGACAATGATGGCGATCTCGATCTGCTTCTCAACAACGCGCACGGTCCCAACGTCTTGTGGAAAAACCTCCTGACGGAACAGGGTATGCCCCGTTTCGTGGTGGCCACTCAGGCTTTTTCCCTTCCCGGCGAGGATCTCCGTTTCCCTCACTTCAGCTTCGCCAGCGCCGTGGCCGATTTCAACAACGACGGATGGCAGGATCTGATCCTTTTCGCTGTGGGGTCGGAGCCGGGTTCCTCCCCCTACGGGAATGGGAACGGCCTCTTCATCAACCAGAACGGACAGGGGTTCTTCAATGCCGCCTCACAAGCGGGAATCAACATGGCAGGTGGAGGAACGGAAGTTGCAATGGGATGCCAGGTGGCTGATCTGAATGCCGACGGCATTCCCGACCTGGCCATTGGCGCTGGAAACCCGGGCTTCGGGGAGTTAAACCGGCTCCTGCTCAGCAGGATGATTGCCAACGGAATCCCTCTCTTCGATGACACCAGCGCTCTCATTGACTTTGAGCCCCCGCACGGCATCAATCCCGCCTTGCCTCCGTACCCGGAGATCCCTCCCTACCCCTACCGAACCCACGGAATGGCGGCGGCCGACATTGATGGCGACGGACACCTGGAATTGGGGGTGATGAACGGCGGGCCGGCAGCCTGGCCCGACATCGCCCGCGAGCCGAACCGCCTCTTCCAGTTTTCCGGACAGGGGCTTGGCAGCACCTTCAGAGTGCGACTTCGGGGAAATGGCCTCACCGACAGTAGAGATGCCATCGGAACCAGGGCCTACGTTGAAATCCCCTCCGGGGCGGGATTCCGCCGAGTCTTTCAGACGGTGCTGAGCGGCAGCGGCTTCAGCGCCCAGAACGAACTGACCCTGACCTTCGGTCTGAAGAACGACACGTCGGTTTCCCGTCTGGCCGTCCTGTGGCCCAGCGGGTGCATTCAGATCCTGGACAATCCAGGGGCAGGGTCCCCCTCCCCCCTTGTGATGGACGAGACTTGCTGGACATGCCCGGGAGCTCCCGGCCCGGTGGAAGCCTGGCTCAACCCCGATGCCTACGGTTGCGGGCCTTGCCTTTCGGATCCGGACTGCGAGGACGGGATTTTCTGCAACGGCGCCGAATCATGCGACTCCACAACCGGACAATGTCTTCCGGGCGCGCCACCCACTTGCGACGACGGCAATCTCTGTACTTCTGACAACTGTGATCCGGGACAGGATGCTTGCGTCCACCTGCCTCCCGCATTGCCGGTGGAAGTGACGAACCTCCGGCAAGAACCCGTCGATCCCGAGTCAGGTTCCTCGACCCTGACGTGGGACGCGGATCCCCTGGCCGGGGCTTATCACTTTTATCACGCGCACAAACCCGACTTGAGCGATCTCACCTGCCACATGTCCGGCGTGCTTGAAACAACGGCTTTGTGTGATGACTTACTTGCGCCTGGCGAGTTCTGCTTCCACCTGGTGACCGCTATCAATTGTAGTGGTGAGTCCACACTGGGATCGGATTCCGCGGGAACGGAACGATCGAATCTCGCGCCCTGCCCCTGATCGAATCCCATGTAGCGGAACTTAATGAAAACCCTGGTGAGCCGTGGAGGACTCGAACCTCCG
>JAPUIV010000146.1 GCA_027296665.1 Acidobacteriota bacterium
ATCAGGGCGGGGCGAACCGATCCGGCCACTGCCGCCTTCAATTCGTTCTGGAACTCTTTTCGCTGATCCTCCTGCCAGCCGGGGTGAGCGGCGTCGAGAGGTTTCAGGAGAGTCCATCCGGAGTCGGGACGGTCAAGGGTCTCTTCCAACTGGCGGATCACCTTGTCGACAAGTTCGCGAACCGCCACCTTTCCTCCATCGAGTCCCCGCCGCAGGTTGGCGATATGGTGGTCGAGATAGGGGCCCATCGCCAGCCACCGTTTCACCATCGCCTTTCCCTCCTCCACGGTCCGGACCGGCTGGAGCGATTCGATGTTGAAGAGTCCCACCTGGGGGCCTCCCATCGGATCGACCACCCAGTCCTGGAGGTCGCAGTCCATTCGGGCCAGATCGGTGTTCACCTGTTCGAGAAGAGCGCGGCGAGTGAGCCTCTGGGAGGATGGGAGGCCTTGGTCCGGGAGACCACGGACCTGATTCCGGATCCTTTCCAACTTCTCCCGTTCCCGTTTTCTGCCTTCCGGGGTGATGTCCTCCAGAAGATGGTCATAGCGGCGGAAGCCCAGAGAAGTCGCTTCGACGGGGTTGTTCTCCAGAAAACTGTTCCAATAGGATTCGGCGAGTTGTTCCAGGGTGGGAGCCTTTTCGGGGTTCTCGCCCGGAACCTTGCTGCCGGCCAGGCCGATGATGAGAAGGGCCAACATTGCCATCGTCATGGTTTCCTCCGATGAACCCGGTTCAACCGATATATTCCTGGACGAAGATCTTGATCATCTTATCGGAAAGACGGAGGTGGGGGCAGAATTTGCCGGCGACACTGCGGATATGGCGTGAGATATCCGGAATGGAGGCCGCGGAAAGGCCCACATCGGAAACCTTCCCGAGGAATTTGGACCCGTCGATCGTGGCGATCTCGAGGTAGTCGGCGTCTCCCTTCTTGATGTAGGAAGCGAACAGAACCCTCTTTTCCTCGAGGGATCTCTCCAGCTCATGGGTCAATTTCATGCCGATAAAAAGCTTTTTCTGGGTGCCCTGGAACATCACCTGTCCGCTGTGGTTATCGGAAGATGGAAAAGATCTCTTATCAGAGGCTTCTAGCATAAAAGGGGAATGAGGTCAACGAAATGACACGAAATGGACTCTTCTGGACCTCACAAGTTGTTCCGATCCTTCCGGCCGTGATATCGTGGGGCACGGGATCCTCGGGGCTTCGGGCCGGCACAATCGCCTGTCGGGAGTTAGCGCACCGGGAGCCACCTGATTGGGAGTCGCAATGGCGGGAAAGATTTCGACGATGGCCCTCTTGATCCTGTTTGCAGGGAGTGCGCCGGCGGCGGCATCCGGCGGTAAGGTGATTAGGTACCTCGGCGAGAAGGTGCCGGGGTGCCTGGGGGAACTCAAGGCAAACGTTTCGAAGGTGGATATCATCCATACCCGGGATACCATCAGCGACATCCTCTGGGATCCGCCGGTGGGAACCTGGGTGACCGAGAGCGGGGAGGTTGGCCAGATCGATCCGCGGAAGGAGCCCGATGTCCGGGGCGCGAAATTCGCCCTGCTGAAGGGAGACCGGGTGGAAATCCTGAGGGTCGATTCCTCCCGGCGGACCATCCAATTAACCCTCGGGCTCTTGACCGATCTTTCGGTACGCTCCAAACTGGAGGTTCGGCTTTCCCGGGCCCTGCGCAAAGATCTTTCCGACATCGACAGGTTCTGGCAGGTCCTCTCCAACATCCTCGATATCATCCCCGATCCGGCCGATCCGGAACGATGCGGAAGGCCTGCGGGGGGCGAGCCGGTTGGTAACCCCGCAACCGGGAGGTAAAATGGAAGCCCTTATTTCGGAAACGAACCCCCGGAAGGATGGGGCCGTGCTGACGATCTTCGAGTTGAACCGGATCTACCGCGATTCTTTCCAGAATATGGTGGAATGGATGGAGATCAGCAGTCTCACGAACGACTGGAAGATGGGAATCATCGACGCATGGCAGGATGATATGAAGGAACTTTTCCGCAAGAATGGGTTTTGTTACGGCTGCAACCGGAAGTTGGCCCATTGCGTCTGCTCCGAACCGATCTGAACCTGGAGAAAATCTGTCCATGGCCCTGAAAATCGCTGTCGGTTTCATCCAAACGGAGGGCGGGCCGCATCTGGCCGCCTGGCCTTTTGTTCTCGGGATCGCCATCTGGTTGGCGATCGTTCTGATTCACGGTTTCCTGAAGGTCCGGAAAGGGCATCCGACGATTACGGGATGAGACCGGAAGCGATCGAACTCCTCCTGGCAACCTTCGCCGAAAGCAGGAATCCTTCGCAAGTAGAAGCCTTTCTACGCCTCCAGATGGACCAGGTGCGCGGGCGCGGGGAGGAGGCGGATCGATCCGTCCGGCCGAGGCTGGAGTTGGATCCCGGAGTCCGCCGCCGGGCCGAGGATCGTTTACGCCAGGCCGTTGCACGGGCCGAGTCGATGAACGGTTTCCTGATCACGCCGTGGGATGAGTCCTATCCCCGCAGGCTCAGGGCCATCACCGGTCCCCCACCGGTCTTGTACTGCATCGGTAACGGCCTTTCCCTCCTGGAACGATCGGTGGCCCTGGTGGGCAGTCTGACGCCGTCTCGCTGGGGAGTGGAGACGGCAATCGCAATTGCCGGTCACCTTTCCCGCAGGGAATGGACCATCGTCAGTGGACTTGCGGTGGGGATCGACCGGCGGGTCCACCAGGAAACGATACGGTGCGGCGGAAGGACCGTGGCGGTTCTTCCCGGGGCGCTGGACCAGGTTTCTCCCGCTGCGCACCGCGATCTTGCCGGTGAGATCCTGGAATCAGGAGGCCTGCTGGTATCTGAACTTCCGTTCGGGACCCAGCCAAACCCCGCGACCCGGATCCGCCGGGACCGGATCCAATCCGGGATCTGCCTGGCAACCATCCTGGTGGAATCGGAACTGGAGGGCGGAGCGATGCACACGGCCCGGTTCGCTCTGGCTCAGGGCCGATCTCTCTATGCTTCGGTACCCAGGGACAGTTCTCGTTTCCAGAGCCGGGGGGCGTTGAAATTACTGTACGAGGACCGTGTGGCCATGCCGTTGGAGGTTCCGGAGGGGCTTACCGCTTTCGAACGGGATCTTGCCTCCTGTTTGAGGAGGGAAGGGGAGGCGGGAAGGGGGCCGTTCAGCGATTCCCCGCAACCTTGAATACGATCTCTTCCTGGTTAGCGGAAGGGGACTTGGCGGAAATCCGGATATGTCCTGCCGTCAAGAGTTGCTGGAGGGCCACAAGAGCCGCGAAGGAACCGATTCCGGCCCTTTGTTTGAGGGAATGGAAGGTCGTCTTCCCATCGACCATCTTCAATAATTTCGTTACCTCAGGACCCATTTTCTCCTTCACGGCCGATCCCTTGGCGGTCTTCTGGGGTACTGCATTCATGTTAGGAATCAATTCCTGGATCCGGTTCCATTCGTCGAGTCTTCGGATCCCATCCATGACGATCCGGGTGGTGGAGGAGGAAAGAGTCACCTTCTCCCGGTTTTTCAGAGATCCCTCCTCGAATTCGAATAGTCCCTCTTCCCAGAGAAAGAGGGTGTACAGGATCTCCTGAACATGGTGCCGGACTCCCCACAGGAGTTGTTCCGGAGTGAGGTAGCCCAGCCGGACCAGGACCTTGCCGTGCCTTTCCCCACTGCCGATCTTCCGGAACGATTCTTCCTTCTGTTCCTGAGTGATGGTGCCACGATCCAGCAGGAAATTCCCCAGGCTATCTTCTCGAAGGTTCGAGCGGGCAAAAACCACTTCACCCTCTTCCCAGTAAATGGTTTTCTCGATTTTCCCCCGGCGGCATTTCAGGGCTCCGGTCTTTTTGGACAGGTTCAGGAGGGAAAAGATGTCGGCCAACGACACGGGACCCAGGATTCCGGATAGAATTTTCGTTCCCAATCTCGTCCCCTTCTGGACGGATGTGATGATCCCGATCTTGTAATCTGGCGGGGCCGGGAAACCCCTCCTCATTATCCTCCGGCATAATGTAAGGAATGTGATCGGATCGGGCAAGGATCGCCTCCGGGGACGGTCTGCTGAGCAAAAACCGCACCAAGCCCGGGGGTAATATTGACCCCTGGCCCAAGACTCGGTATAGTGAGTTTCCAGAGAAGAATCCGGATTTCCAATCAACAAGTGGGAGGAGAGCCATTCCTGTGCGGGAGATTGTTTGGGCCTTCATTATTGGCCTTGTGCTGGTTTCGACCTCGTGCAGCCGGGCCGATGAGGATCTTCGGGCGATCAATACTCCCGAGGCCGCGGATGTTTTCATCACCGAGGTCAGCTCCAGGATAGTCTCCTTCACCACTACCGAATTCTGTGGGGGCGGGCTTCCTCCTGGTGTCGAATTCACTCTGCAGGTTGTTACCATCAAGGCCCAGGTGAACTGGCTGGGCCAGGGGGAATGCACTGG
>JAPUIV010000147.1 GCA_027296665.1 Acidobacteriota bacterium
CGGCAAGGGGTTGGGAGTGGTCTGGGGGGATTATGACCGGGACGGCGACCCCGACATCTACGTCGCCAACGACATCACCCCGAACTTCCTGTACCGGAACAACCGGGACGGCACCTTCACCGATCTCGCCCTGCCGGCCGGGGAGGACGGGAAGGTGCAGGCGGGCATGGGGACCGATTTCGGCGATTACGACAACGACGGTGATCTCGACATCTTCGTGACCAACTTCGACAGCGAGACCAACAGCCTGTACCGCAACAACGGCGACGGCACCTTTTCCGACGAGAGTTTCCTCTCCGGGCTCGGGGAGCCGAGCCTTCGGTATCTCGGGTTCGGCACCGATTTTGCCGATTTCGACAATGACGGGGATCTGGATCTGTTCATCAACAACGGACATATCGTCGATGACATCGAGGATTTCAACGACACCATCACCTACGCCGAGCCGAACCTCCTGTTCGAGAACCTGGGCGGGGGGAAGTTTCGCGACGTCACCGCCGCGGCGGGGGAGGGATTCCTCCTGAGGCGGGTCGGCAGGGGGAGCGCCACCGGGGATCTCGATAACGACGGGGATCTGGATCTGGTGATCGTGAATCTCGAGGCGGAGGCCCAGATCTTCGAGAATCTCCTGGCAGAGGATCATGGGTGGATCATGATTTCCCTGGTGGGCCGGGCCAGCAACCGGGACGGGGTGGGGGCCCGGATCGAGATGGTGGCGGGCGGCCTGCGGCAGGTGCGGGAACAGCGCACGGGGTCGAGTTACCTGTCCCAGAACGGGCCGAGGATCCATTTCGGATTGGGAAGGAATCGGCGAATCGACCAGATGGAGATCCGTTGGCCGAGTGGACAGGTCGATCGGTTTCACGATATATCTACGGGGTCCTTCCTGGTGGTGGAGGAAGGCAATGGCTTGCACCGGGAGTGAATCTGGCGCCGCGGGGCCCGGCGGCAACGGCATGGACGAGAAGAGTTCAATGACCTACATCCGAAAGGGACTGCAGTTGCAGGGGGACCTGGTCGCCGACGAGGACGTCACCATCGGCGGAGAGTTCACCGGTAATATCGCCGCCAGCGGCTCGGTCACGGTGTTGCGGGGAGGGCGCGTCAAGGGGAACGTGACGGCGGCCAATGTGGTGGTGGAGGGTTCCCTGGAGGGTTCCGCCACCGTCGCGGAGAAGTTCGAACTGCGCCGCAGGGGCAGGATGCTGGGGGACGTCAAGGCCTCGGTGGTGATCATCGCCGAAAAAACCTTTCTGCGCGGTAAGGTTCTGGCAACCGAAAGAATGTCCACCCAGATCAAGAGCCTGCGGCGGCGGGTGCGGGCGGCAAACGCCGCGGGAGGAGCCAGCTCGCTCCATGGCGGCGCGCGCACCGGATGAAGGGCCGCCGGATGGCGCTGTTCGCCCTGGTCACCGTTTTCCTTCTGGCCCTCCTGCTGATCCGGGGTATCCAATTTCCCCCCGACATTCCGTTCGACCTCGATCATCGCCGCGGCCAGATCCCGGGGGATTGCTTGAGTTGTCACGGCCCGGACGAGCGTTTCCCGCGCGGGAAGAATCATCCCCTGGTGGACGAGTGCTTCCAGTGCCACTCCTGGCCGGCCGCCGGGGGGCGTTGATTCAATCGGTTAATTTAAGGAGCACGGCATCGCCTTTCTTGGCAAGGTTCTGCAACTGACCGGTTTGATCCTGGTCGGGATGGGCCTCATGGAGGGGCTCTTCGGCAAGGGATTGGGCATGGAGCTCCGCCTATCGGCGGCCGGGGCCATCCTGTTCTTTATCGGTTGGTTGTTCGATCGGAAACTCGCCCGGCGCGGATGAACCCTTCTCTTTCTCACACCCCTTCCGGGTCTCCTCCAGGAAAGTTTGAAGAACTTCGCGCCTCGCTTCCGGCAGGCCGAGATCGATCGCTTCTTCGATCAGGCCAAGGGCCTCACAGGCATGTCCGATCATGAAGAAGGCGGCGCTGGTCCGAAGAATCAGTTCCGGGTCGCCGTCCACCAGGTTGATGGCAAGGGCGAAATAATTCGCCGCCTGCGGGTAACGCCCCATCGAGTAACGGATATCTCCCAGCCGGATGAGCGCCTCCGGATCGGTCGGGTTGTCGCGCGCCACCCCGCGGTAGTAATAGACCGCCTCTTCGTTCCGATCCAGATCCTGCAGGAGTTCCGCCAGCCGGAACTTCGCCGGCCGGTAGGAGGGATCGATCTCGAGAGCATGGAGGTATCTCTTCTCCGCCCTGCCGGGCTTCCCGTCCCGGGCCAGCCACCCCGCCGATTCGGTCAGGATGCGGAGGTCCTCGGGCCAGTCCCGCACCAGTTCCTCCGCGAGCTCCAACCCGTCCCGCAGATAATCCAGTTGATCGAAGCACTCCAGCAAGCGCAGGGAGTTCCGGGCGTTCTTCGGTTCCCGTTTCCGGATCCGGAGGAATTCCGCGGATGCGGTTCGACAATCTCCCTGCAGGCGCAGCGCTTCCGCCAGGAGACCCCGGGCCGGGAGGTTGCCCGGCAGGATCCGGAGGGCGGCCCGGGCGGATCGTTCGGCCGCCTCGAGATCGCCGCTCTCGAACTGGACGACGCCACGATCAAAGTGCCGGCTGGAGATCACGTCCCGGACCGAAACAAAGATCACCAGGATGGCGGCGGCCACCGCCGCCGCGGGGGCGATTCGATGGGACACCGCCACCGGGACCGCGTCGGTTCGAACGGTCCCGGATAGTTTCCGGTAGTGCGCGGTCGTGAGGGCGCCCACCAGGCAGAGGCCGGCGATCGCGCCCGGATCGGACAGGGGGTTGTACAGGTAGAAGATAGCGGTTCCGGCGATGACGCCGGCAAACAGGGCGCCGTCCGCCATGCGCTCCCGGAGAGAACCGGCGGCGCGGACCGCGGTTCCGGCCATGGCCCAGAACAGGCCGAGCCCCCAGACCAGGAGAAGAAAAAATCCCCAGCCATTTTCCGCCTGCGACCTGAGCAGATCGCTTGCCTGCGGGGCGGGCCAGGAGCTCCATGCCGGACCGGGATCGGCCGAGGGGGTGAAATCGACCGCCAGGGCGTCGGGAAGGTTTCCCGGACCTGTGCCCAGGGGATGTGCGTGGATCAGCTCGGCGATCTTCTCCCAGTGGTAGAGTCTTTCGAAGGGGAGATGATCGGAGAAGAGAAGATCCAGGGCCCGGGCGTTGAAGAAGGTGCCTCCGAAGAACAAGAGGATGCCCGCGGAGATCAGGAACAGGGTGCGAATTTCCCCGCCGGCCGGCCTTTGCAGATACAGGAAGGGAACCAGGGCGGCGATGACCAGAACGGTCCAGCCGATCGGGATCGGAGAGAGGCCGAGCAGGGTTGCGCCCAGGAGGAACAGGCAGGCGAATCCGATAGTCCATGATCTGGATCGGCTCCTCAGGGCGCCCCGCAAAGCGAGGGGGAGGGCGAGGAGAAGCCAGCCGGAGTCGCCCGCGCTGGCCGTCCAGTCGGCGCGGGGCCAACCGGTGAGCATGGCCAGGGCGTGATAGGTGAGAGGCGCCAGGAAGATCACCAACAGGATCGGTTCCCGCCTCTCGAGATCGATCCGATCGAGAAGGATCCGGTACAACAGGTAGGCTGCCACCGCCAGCAGGATCCTTCCTGCCACCTCTTCGGGGCGGTGCGACCGGAACAGCAGCAAGGTCATCATGGAGATCATGAGCAGCAGGGGGAGATCGGGACGGTGCCAGGCTGGACCGGGGGCAGGGAGGCTGTCGTGCCGGGTGAATCGCGCGGCGGCGGTGAGGAGAAAACTTCCACCCAGAAGGAGGGCGAGGCTCATCGATCGGCCGGCCAACGGCACCAGCAGGAACAGGAGGATGACGCCCGCCAGGATCACGCGATTCCCGGTTCCTGTCGGTACCTTGCCCATCGGAGGGACCCTCGCTTGAAACGGCGATTATAGAGGATGGATCCCGGCGCGGCAATTGGCCCGGAAGGATCACCTGTTATCCTGAAAT
>JAPUIV010000148.1 GCA_027296665.1 Acidobacteriota bacterium
GCGGCCGGCACGGGGTGGGTACGGCGCCGGGTATGTTCTCCCGGCTCTGGAAACATCCCCTCGCCAAGTATGTCGGGATCCTCGGGGTGATGCTGCCGCTGGCCATCGCCATCTATTACACCTATATCGAATCGTGGACCCTTGCCTATAGCTTTTTTTCCGCCACCCGGCAGTTCCCCGTGCTCGAAAACCTTCCCGGTAAAGAGACCCTTCAACTGATGGGGAATTTCCTTGGCAGCTTCCAGGGGCAAATCGAGGGGGGGAAATTCGCCACCATCGCGACGGCATACGTTTTCTTCCTGATCACCATTTCGATCAACGTGTACGTTCTATCCCGCGGCATCGCCAAGGGGATCGAATTGCTGGCAAAGGTTGCCATGCCGATCCTTCTGGTGTTCGCAATCATTCTGGTAATTCGTGTCTTCACCCTGGACTATGCCAGCCCCCCCCCGCCCCATGCCGTGTCGGAGGGGATCGGCTTTCTCTGGAACCCCGACTTCAGCCGGTTGTGGGAATCGGAGGTATGGCTGGCGGCCGCCGGGCAGGTCTTTTTCACCCTGAGCATCGGCACCGGTTCCATTCTGACCTACGCCAGTTATCTTCGCGCCAAGGATGACATCGCCCTGACCGGGTTAACCACATCGATGACCAACGAATTCTGTGAAGTGATCCTGGGAGCCTCCATCGCCATCCCATGCGCGGTGGCATATTTCGGAACCCAGATGACCAGGAAGATTGCCGAAGGCGGTTCCTTCGATCTTGGGTTCCAGGCCATGCCTATTATCTTTCAGCAACTCCCGGCGGGAAGCTTCTTCGGCTTCCTCTGGTTCCTGCTCCTGTTCTTCGCGGGCATAACCTCGTCGGTGGCGCTCGCGACTCCGGCCATGGCCTTTCTCCAGGACGAATTGAAGATGACCAGGCGGAAAGCGGCAATCCTTCTCGGCTTCGTCATGTTTCTCTGCTGCCAACCGGTCATTTTCTTCCTCAACCGCGGTTTCATGGACGAGATGGATTTCTGGGCCGGTACCTTCGGACTGGTGGTCTTCTCCTTCATCGAGGTCGTCCTGTTCGCCTGGGTATTCGGGATGGACAACGCCTGGAAGGAGATCCATCTCGGCGCCGACATCCGGGTGCCCCGAGTGTTCTACTTCATCATCAAGTACATCACTCCCACCTTTCTCGGGATACTCCTGGTGGCCTGGTTCATCCAGAGCGCCTGGGACAAACTGCTATTCCGGCCCGATGCGAACGGTGTTGCCGTGTCAACCATTGACATCTACTACCGTCTTGGCGCGCGGGCCCTGATGGTCGGCCTGTTTGTCGGCCTTTGCCTGCTGTTACGGCGGGCCTGGAAGAGTCGGGAGGCTGCCCATGGCAATGCCTGAGGGACTCAACGCGGGGGGGATCTTCTTCCTGGTCACGGCCTGGTCGGTCATCACGGGCCTGGTGGTTTTCTGTTTCTGGAAAATCCTGAAGAGTCCTTCCGGTGGAAAGGATTGAGTTCCGGGAAAATGGTTCGTCATGGCTGACAAAATTTTACTTATCGGCATCAAGTTTCACGGGTTTCACGGCCTCACCCGCCTGGAGCGCAAGATCGGGGTGCGCTATCGTGTCGATGTGGAGCTTTCCCTCGACCTCACAGCTTCCATGAAATCGGACCGGGTCGGGTCGACGGTCGATTACCGCAAGGTGCACGATCTGATCGTGGAGATCGGTCGAGGGGAATCCTACCGGCTGATCGAAACCCTGGCGGGCAAGATCGCGTACGGCCTCCTGGCCCGATTTCCGATCGAGGAGGCCAAGATTCGACTCCTCAAGGAGACCCCGGTTCTGGACGGAATCGTCGAGGGAGTGGGAGTGGAATTGACCCGTTGCCGGCCCGTTCGGAAACGGAAGAAATGATGGACAAGGACAGGATGATGAGGGCGATGGGGGAATTCCTCGCGGCGATCGGGGACGATTCCCTCGCGGCCGAGAGCCGGAAAACTCCCGAACGCGTGGCCACCGCCTGGTGCGAGGAGATTCTGGAGGGGTACAGCCAGGATCCTGCCGAAATCCTGCTTCCCCTTGGCGCGCCGGGGGATTGCGGCACGGTTCTGGTCAAGGGAATCGAGTTCGTTTCGGTGTGCGTGCACCATCTTTTGCCGTTTTTCGGGAAAGCAATCGTTGCCTACCAACCGGGCGTCCGTCTTGTAGGCCTCTCGAAGGTGGCAAGGCTGGTCGACTGTCGTTCGCGCCGTCTCCAGATCCAGGAGGTTCTCACCCGTCAAATCGTTGCCGACCTCATGGAGCACTTGAAGCCGGAGGGGGCCGCTTGCTTCATGGAGGCCCAACACCTCTGTATGATCATCCGGGGCGCGGCCAAGAAGGACAGCCGTGTCGTTACTTCCGTCTTTGCCGGTTGCTTCGAGGAACCCAAGCGAAGGGAAGAACTGTTCCGGCTCATTTCCACCCGGCTTAGATGAGAACGCGTTTCTGGATCACCCTCTTCCTGTTCTTGTTGCCCGTGGCTCCGGCCTCCGGGGCCGTCCCGGCGGAATCCCGAACCACCGATTATCCTGTGCCGATCCGGGAACCGGTTGTCCGGATCGGAATCTCCACCAACGGCGTCACCGTGAAATTATCCTCCGTGGGAGATCTGGTCGTGGTCGACTCCGTCACCCGCAAGACTGTTTGGAGAAAAGTCCATCACGGAGATCTGTTCGTCGTGGCGGAACCCCCGGAAGGGGAAACCCTGAAGGGGGACCGGTATGTCATCCAGGTGGCCTCATTTTCACAGCAGGACAATGCCGAGCGGTTCGCCGAGCGCCTGAAACAATCGACCGACAAGGAGGTCTCGGTAAAATTCCATGAAGATTCAATGGTTTATCGAGTTCGGGTAGGTGATTTCCTCACATCGGATACCGCCTTTCAATCTGCCGAACGGCTGCGCGACCGGGGGTATGAGGAATTGTGGGTTGCGGTCGATCCCGTCAGGCTCAAAGGGGCCGCCCGACTCCGGCTCGTGGATGATCGATACAACGCGAATCGCGTCGATTCGTCCGTACTCTGGGTTTTCCCGCATCGACCGGCCGGCCCAATGAAAGTAAATGACAAGGCCTACCGTGGGCTCCTCGAGGTTCGAATCGACCCCTCCGGGCGTCTCCAGGTGATCAACATCGTCCATATCGAGGAGTATCTGCGGGGAGTGGTTCCCGGTGAGATGGGTCCGGCGGTCTACCCGGAGATCGAGGCGTTGAAGGCCCAGGCTGTGGCGGCCAGGACCTACGTCGTCCGCAATCTGGGACAATTCCGGGCGAAGGGGTTCGATATCTGCGACACTCCGAGGTGCCAGGTGTATCTTGGTATCGGCGGAGAACACCCTTTGACCGACAAGGCAATTGAGGAAACCAGGGGGGTTATCCTGGAATACCAGGGCAAGCCGATCAACGCTCTGTACACTTCGACATGCGGGGGACACACCGAAAATGTTGAGGGAGTATTCCTGGAGCAAAAGGCGCCCTATCTGCGCGGGGTTGCCTGCTACCCCGAAAGGCCCGAGGTGATCCGGGTGCGGCGGAGTCATACCCGGAAGGAGATCCGTCTGGAAAACGGTGCCTCCGCGGAGTCCGAAATCGCCCTGATGCGAATCCTGGGTGTTCTTCTCGAGTCGGATCTGGATCCGGTTTACCTCGCGGAGTCCGCCTCGCCGGAGGAAATTCGCCAGTGGATTCATCGGGTCTTGCGGATCATAGGCAAGGCGAAAATTTCCGCCAACAGGGAGGGAGATCCTCCCAGAACCCTACGGGACCTGAGCCGGACCCTGGTGGACGATCTCGGATGGGAGGGAAGGATTGCCCTCAATTACCGGGATCGGGATCTGCCGCAGGTACTTGTGTACGCCGACAGTTCCCTCCTGGATGCCGGGGAAAAGAAACGGTTCGCCTATTTTTTGAAACACAAGATTTTCCGTCCCTTCCCCGATGATACCTTGCGTCCCGATCATGTTCCCTCCCGGGCCATGGTGTTATCGATACTCCACGGAGTCGCGCGAAGCTATGATTCCCTATTCCTCGAAAAGGGAAAATTTTTTAGGATCGATTCCGCAAAATATCTCATCGGGGAATCAATGTCCCCGGAGAAATACCGTCTCTCCTCCGAAGCCTACCTGTTTCGCAAAATGGGGGACCGGAGCCTGCCGGTAGGCGAACTTGTCCTGTATCCGGGCGATTCCCTGAGATTCCATCTCCAGAACGACATCATCGACTGGCTGGAGTTGAAAAATTCCGGATCGGGACTTTCTGATGACCGCTCGTCCCCGCTGTCAAGGTGGGAGGTCCGGTACAGTCGGGAGAAGCTCGAAAAGATTCTGCGGGATAGGTTCCCACTGGGTACGCTCCAGGATCTGGAAGTTATCAAGACGGGAGTTTCCGGCCGGGTCACGGAGCTTCTGGTCAAGGGAAGCCGGGGTGATTTTCGTATCCGCGGCTTCCGTATCCGCACCGCCTTGAAGATCCGGGAAACCCTCTTCGTCCTGGACCGGCAGTTCGGGCTTGATGGTACGGTTCAGGATTTCATCTTTTCAGGGCGAGGATGGGGCCATGGTGTGGGACTATGCCAGGTTGGTGCATATGGAATGGCATTGCGTGAAGTACGGTTCGACAAGATTCTTCATCATTACTACACCCAGGTGAAGTTGCGGAAAAATTACGGCTCAGGCTTTTCCCGGCCTTGACAGGGAGATCGAGCCTCCATTATTCTGAATCGTCATTACTCATGAGAATCCTTGACCTTCATGCCACGCCGAACGGGCCATTTCCCATGGTTCCCCGCCGCAGCGGATCGGAACGGCCCCTCCTGGTGATCCTCGGTCCGACCGGTGTGGGGAAAACCGAGATTGCCTACCGATCCGCCCTGCAATTCGGTGGTGAGGTGATCGGCTTCGACTCCATCCAGGTATATCGAGGAATGGATGCGGGGACGGCGAAACCGTCTCGGGAACAACGGGAGCGAGTTCCCCACCACTGCATCGATGTAGCCGACCCGGGTGTGGAGTTCTCCCTGGGGGATTTTGTCCGGGCCGCGGAGGTCGCAATCGGGGAGATCCGCCGGCGCGGATTTCTGCCAATCCTGGCCGGCGGAACCGGCCTGTATCTCCAGGGATTGCTCCACGGCATTCTGGACCTTCCGGCTCGAATGAATGTCTTCCGGGATCGTTTGCGGCGGTCTGCCGATAAACGGGGGACCGGCTATCTCCACTTACTTCTGCGACGGCTGGATCCGGTCTCGGCGGAACGGATTGCGCCTGCGGACCAGCACAGAATAATGCGGGGCCTGGAGGTGCGCCTGGCGACAGGCCTTCCCTGGAGTGATCACATATCCGAGCGCGGCTCCGTCACTGATCGGTTCCCGAATCTCAAGGTGGGGTTGATCATGGACCGGAGGGAATTGTACCGGGCTCTGGACCGGCGGGTGGAAAATTTCTTCTCGGAAGGGCTTCTGGAGGAGGTCGATCGCTTGTTCCGGAACGGTTGTCCTCCAGGGATCAACTCACTCAAGGCGATCGGTTACCGGGAGGCGCTCCGTCATCTGAATGGCGAGATCTCCCTGGACGAGGCAATCCGCCGGACCCAAAAAAGCACCCGGCAGTACGCCAAGCGGCAGTGGACCTGGTTCAAGAGGATCTCCGGCGTTCGCTGGTTTCGCGTCGATGAGGGGTTGGATTGGGCCTGGGAACAGATTTCGGCCCATATCGAAAATGACTATTGCTCGCGAACCTCAATTCCGGCGTGAGCAGGAGGAAGGATGCCCGATAGAAACAACTCGGAGAATCTGCAAAACGATTTTTTCAACCGGGCACGCAGGGAGAAGTCCCGGGTTGCGGTTTTTCTGAACAGCGGCAAGAAGTTGTCGGGAAGGATCAAGGGTTTCGACCGGTTCACCATCATCCTGGACGGTCCGGGCGGGGAACAAATGATCTTCAAGCATGCCATCGCCACCGTTTCTTGCACGAAGACATTCAGCAACTACATGGAGTTCGATGGAGCAGTGAAGAAACGGAACCGGCCCGAATCTGGTGAATCGGAACCCCCACCCGACGCTGCAACCCGGTCCGGACCTACCGCCGAAAAAACCCCCGAATAGGATACCGATCGAGTGGGACTGACTTTAGCGAATCTGGTCACCATCGGAAGGATGACGTTGATTCCCGCCTTCATCCTTTCGGTGGTTTCGAATCGCCACGGTTGGGCGCTGTCTATCTTCATCCTGGCCGGGCTCACCGACGCCCTCGACGGACTCATCGCCCGTTGGTGGAACCAGCGCACCAGTCTCGGCGCATTTCTGGATCCAATGGCGGACAAACTTCTTCTCACCGCCGCCTTCGTGGTGCTTTCGCTCCCGGACCAGACCCGGTTGTTTCCGGAACTCCATCTCTGGAACCGCATTCCCTTCTGGCTGGTGATCCTGGCCATCAGCAGGGATGTCTTCATAGTTCTGATTGCCCTTCTTCTTCACCTCACCGCCGGTTTGGTCCGGTTCCCTCCCACCACCCTGGGAAAATGGACCACACTGATCCAAACGGTGACGATCTCCCTGGTTCTCCTGTTCAACTACCTTCAGATGGAGGCCCCGATCCTGATACCTGCTTTCTGCTACCTTGCGGTGGCAATCACCCTCGCCTCCGGGTTCCATTACATCTATCATGCCACCCATAGGGCGGCGCGGCCGGCCGGCTCCTCGGCTCAAAGGAACTCCTGATCCGGCCCGAATGGCGGTCGGAACCTATCCGGGAGCGATTTTTGAGGGGGGTTCCTATTTCCGGAATAGACGGCGGAATCGGCCGCCAGCGGGCGCCTTAGCCCGGGCCTTTTCCAGAAGCCGTTTTGCCTGGGTGTGCGCGGGCTCCCAGCTGATTGCTTCCTGGTACTGTTTTTCCGCTTCCTCCGCCTGTCCCTCCCGTTCCAGGAGAAGGCCGAGTTGCACATGGGTTGCAGCCCGGGAAGGGTTCATCTGAATCGCTTTGAGCAGGTTTTCGCGCGCAACCTGTCGCAAACGGGGGTTTTTCATCTGGATTTCGGCCAGGTTGCAGAGGTATTCATCTTTCTTGGGATCGAGATTGACGGCATTTTCCAGGAACTGGAGGGCCTTCTGGAGCTGACCGGACTGGAGGAGTTCCAAGCCCCTCCGGTGGTTCTGGCGGGCCATGTGAGCGTTATCCACCTGCGGGCCCTGGTCTCGATCCTTCTCCTTCAGATACCGATCGTAGCGTTGCCGTTCGTCCGGATCGGTCAGGACCCGATAGGCTTCGGTCACGAAGGAGAAAAGTTTTTCCGCCTGCTTTGCCATGGTCAGGTCGCCACTGCGCTGGAACCGGTCGGGATGGAAACGCCTGGCAAGGTCATAATAGAGGGCCCGGATCTGATCTTCCGTCGCCGATGCCTGGAGCCCCAGGACCTGATAATGATCCTGGTCTTCCAATGTTTGGATTCGCCGGAAAAGCTCGACGGAATCGTCCTCGGATGTCGCCGTGTGGGCAAGGGGGGGCAATCCTGTTGCCGATGAGGGAATGCCGGCTGCGACCTTCGGCTTCCCGGCCGGAGATTTCCTGACGCCTCTTCGAGGAGCTCCCTTCCTCTTCCGGCTACCCGGTTTACCCCTGTTTTCCAGGGGAGAACGGCCGTGAAGGGGAAGGGATTTCGCAATGCCTTTCACCATCCCCGACGCCAGCAATACGCTGAGGGCCTTCCGGGTCTTTTCCGGCCCCAATGGACCAACGGATACAACATCCTTCACTGTGCATTTTCCGGTAATTCTGGATAGCAGGAAGCCCTCCTCGGGTTGCAGGACAAGGTCGGAGGGTGGATTCCCCGAAAAGGGGATGGGGGAGAGTTCCGCTTTCGGATCTTCCACCAGGGGGATCGTCGATCCGGGAGTCTCTGCCGCACGGACGACCGAAAGGATCCTGCTCATGCAGGAGGTGTTTCCCCAGGAACGGAATTCCGGGTGATCTGGATCACCCTGGCGGAATTCAAAATGCTCACCGGACCAGGTAACCACCGCGGAGAGAAACTGGTCCAGAAAATCGAGGGCGGCTTTTTCGGCCGAATCGGATGTCAACGCGCCGGACTGAATCAACGATGCTATCACGTCCTGAGTCGACCCCATCTCCCCCTTCGCCTCTGCGATCGCCTCCCGGGTGAGTTTTCCCTCCCGGACCAGGAATGCGGCGAGGGTTTCACCAGAGGGAAACAGGATCCGGCCCCGGTGGAATCGGACCGTAGATTTCACATCACCCTTGCGGACCTCAAGGGTTCCGGTCTTTTCCTGGGCGGAGATGTCTCGAAGAATATCGAACAGGCCGGGTGCAGCAGCGGAGGTTTCCGGCTTCGTTCCTGTTGGGCTCAAGGGATCACCTCGAGCGGGAGGAGCGTTCCAGCAAGTTCTCGCCCCATTCGGTGAACAGTTCTTCCTGGGAGACTCGCACCGTTTCCCAGAACGCGACCTCCACCGATTTACCTTGATGAAGACGTTGAAGAATGGTGAGCCAGACCTGGAATCCATGCCGGGAGGAGAGAAAATCGACGAAGGAGAGGGCGGCTGGATAGGAGAGACCGGGATTCCACTGGCCCGATTCGGTCATCCGGGCGTATTCCCGGCCCAGGTTCCGCCGGAAAGGTTCGCTGGAATCGCCGGCGAGGCGCTGGGCGAGTCCTTCGTGAAGCCAGCGCGGGCAAGTTCCTCCCGATTTGGAATCGATGATGGCGTGGGCGAGTTCGTGGTCGAGAACCCTGCGCAATCCAGGTGATAACCTCGATTTCCCTCCCACCGGCACCCGGATCTTTCCGTCGAAAAGCCCAAGAACGTTGTGGCCGGCGCCGGTCGCCGCATGGAATTCCCGGTCCGGATAAAGAATGACGGAAATCGGGCCGGAGGGAAAGTGATCCAGGCGCAGGGAGAGGTCGCCGATCCTTTCCTCCAGGTGATTCAGAACCGACTCGGAAAAATCTTCGGAACCTTTTCCTCCCTGGTATCGAAGGCGAAAGTGTCCTCCCGCTCTCCTTTCGTATGCCCCTTCCTGGGCTAACTCCCGATTTGCCTTTTCGATTCGGGTCCGGATGGCGGGATGGTCGCCGTGCAGGAGTGCCTTCCGCCAATATTCAATGGCAAGGGGTAATTTATCCTGGTGATAATGAATCTCCCCCAGGAGAAATAAGAGGTTGGAATTCTCGGAGTGATAGAGAAGGGCCTCCTGGGCGGCGGCCAGGGCGCGGGGGAACTGCCCCATCTGCAGATAGGCCGAGGTCCTGTACAGAGCCGCTTCCAGGTGGGCTGGAACGATCCTGAGAACCGATTCGTAAAGCCGCGCGGTTTCCGGAAGATCTTTTCGTTGCCGGCTTTCTTCCGCTCTCTGCAAGGTTTGCCGGAGAAGGGGATCGATTGGCGGCGAGTTCTCAGACGCGGCGGGTGCGGGGAAGGGAACCGGGAGGGATTGGAGATCCCCGGCTGGTGCGGTCCGGATGGAGGAACGAGCCTCGGTTTTCTCCACCCAGGAGACCTCCTGCTTCGAGATGGAAACTGTGCCGCCGAACCGGGTAAAAACGTATTGGGTGTCCGTTTCCCTCAGATCCGCAGCCTTGATTTTTCGCCCGTCCCGGAGATGAAGAATTTCAGCGAAGGGAGGTCCGGATCCGGCGGAGACAAGAATCGCCAGGCCAAGGCTGAGTTTGAATCCGGACCTCATCGGGCCCGATCCGGTCCTGAAACCGCTTTTGCGATAGATAGCGGGAAAGGATTATTGGTCATCTTGGCGTAGGTCGCGGGAAGCTGTTTGCCTGCCCTCAGGGCCGCGTTCCGGCTTGGAAAACTTCCCCAGCAGATCCGGTAGCACGGTTTTCCCTTGAATCGGATCGGCAAAAGATAGGATTCCTCTGGCGGCGGGATCATTTTCGCGACGGTGGAAGCTTGGCAGGCGAGAAGGATCTGGAGGGTGTAGGCCCCTCCGGGAGATCGGGAAAGGATGTCACGATACTGGTCCGCGGCGCCGGGAAAATCCTTCGCCAGGAGGGATCGGTTTGCCTTTTCGAGGGGAGATACATCGACGGGGCTGGGGGGCGGGGCCGCAGGTTCGGGAAGGATCCGGCTTTCGAGGCCGGTCATTCCGGTCGCGGGAATTTCTTCCAGGAGGATGTTTTTATCCTCTGTTTCAGGAATGGGAGGTTGGTCCTGGGCATCCTTCGGAGCGGGGAGGGCAACTTCCGTTTCGGATGACCCGTCCGCGGTGAACAAGGCCATGGCGAAGAGGACCAAGGCCCCCCCGATCAGGATCCCGCCAAACGCCATCCAGCGGGAACGGAAAAAGTTTTTGCCGCCCTCCATACGCTTCGGGTAGCGGATCCGGGTCTCGGCGGAGGTGTCCACATAACCCTGGAAGGGGCCTTCCTCGGGGGAAGGCGATGCGTCGGCCTGGACCGGTTCCATGTTTGCATTTGGGGAGGAATCGGCGGCCGGTCCTTCATCCGGAGGGTCGGAAGGTTCGATGGACTTGGAAGGAATTCGCATGGTTCCGAACGGCCGGGAAACAGGATCCATATTTCCGGCAGGTTTCGCTGGTTCCACCGCGGGATTTCCCTCGAAGGCGGCGTCGGGGGAGAACTCCTCCGGTCCCACGGACACGGTAACCTCCTCAGGAGGCGCCGCTTCCTCTTCGGGTTGGGCCGAATCCGGAGGCGGCATCTCGACAGGTTCCAGTATCCCCAAATGAACGCCGGCGCACAGGATCTTGGCGGCGGTGAAGTCGTCAAGGCCGTTTTTCGCTGCCAGTTGGGTGACATTGGCGGTGCCATTTACCGAGGAGAGGACCGTCCGGGTCTCCTCCCCCAGGGACCATCCTTTCCATGATCGGTTGTTCGCGCGGGCGGGGGTGAAGCAACGATCCATTCCGCCGATCTCCCGGAGAACGGCCGCCCGGTTGGTCGAAAGCTGCAAGGAATCGAACAGTAATTTTTCCGTTTTCATCCTGAGATTGGGCACCGCGGCCGGGACCTGTCCCTCCAGGAGTTCGTATTCGCCCGAATCCCAGTCGAAAAGGCCCGACAGGATCCCCTGCACCTGCTCCTGGGCTGTTTCCATCAAGCGGGAACGGGACACGAACCCGAGCTCGACCAGACTGCGGCCGAGGGAGATTCCAGGTCGTGCCTTTTCCCTGGCCATTTCCATCTGCTCGGGAGTCACCAGGCCGCCGCGCAACAGCAAGGAGGACAGCCGGTCCGTCTCCTCATTCGATGCGGCAGAGAGGATCTCTCCTTGCAGGAAATAGACCGATTTGAGAAGGGAATCCCGGCGCATCTGGACGGTGCCGGTGAAGGAAAGACGGTGCAATTTGCACAGGAGGCCGGGTAGGAAAACTACCGGGATTGTTCCTGTGCGTTCGGGAGCTGGGAAGGGGGTCGACATTGATTCAAGGGAGTCTGCGCAGTGGCCAAACCGTTCCGCACAAAAGATTTCCAGACAAGGTGGGATTATAAAGTCAATACCGGCAGGAGTCAAGATCCAGGGACCTAAAATGGGACCTCTAACGAATCATCTTGAAACTGCGGTTCCAGCGTGAACGGGTCAAGAAATGGGTGGTCTTTTCTACGATGCTCTTTGCCCGTGCCCTCAATCCCGTTTGACGCCACGTCCCGGGTTTTTCTTCGTAGGACCACCAGATCAAAAGGGCACGCCCCTTGATGTTCTTCCGGGGCACGAATCCCCATACCCGGCTGTCCCTGCTCTCATCCCGGTTGTCGCCCATGGCGAAATAGGAATTCTCCGGGATCCGGGTGGGTGGGTAATAATCCCATCGGCAGTTGAACCGGTTAACGTGCTGCTTGTACGGTTCCTCCAGGGGGGTACCGTTAATATAAACCGTGCAGTTTCGCACCTCAATGGTCTCTTCAGGCAGGCCGATGACCCGCTTGATGTAGTCCTTTTCCGGTTCCAGGGGGTATTTGAACACGATCACATCTCCCCGTTTGATACCTCCAACCGGGAACAATTTTTCCTCAAGAACGGAGGCGGTTGAGGAGTACACATATTTGTTCACCATTATGTAGTCCCCGATCAGGAGAGTCGGGATCATCGAACCGGTCGGAATCTTCGACTGCTGGAAGACGAAGGCCCGTGAGAAGACCACGAAGATGACACAGGTAACGATGGTCTCGAAGTAATCCCGGAACAGGCCCTTGGGCCTTGGTAGAGCCGAATTTTGATCAATTTCGTTCATGATAAATCGGTGGAAAGCCGATCCAACGCGGAAATCGCCTCCTGGGCGTTCCCGGCAAAAATGAATTCCCGCTCCGATCCCTCCTCCAGGAACGCCGCCCGGACCAGGGATGCCACCAAGTCCCGCCAGATGCCTCCTAACAGGATTTTTGGTTTCCCGGAGAGGAGTCCCGCCCGCTCGAGGGCCCAAAGGAAGGCGAGTTCAGCCAGAGTACCTGCTTTGCCGGGAAATATTATAAAGGCGGAGCCGATATCAATCAACCGCTGGGTTCGGTCCATGAGGGTTTTCTCTCGAATTTCCCGGGATACCCATCGGTTGGGCGATAGGTTCGAGAAGGCCCCACAGGTGACACCGATCGGGTTTCCGCCGGCCTCCCGGCCCCCCCGGGAGGCCGCTTCCATGATGCCGCCGTAGCCGCCGGTGCATACCCCATAGCCCCCTTTCACCAGCAGTTTTCCGATGCGATATGCCTCCTGGTACTGGGGATTTTCGGGTAGGAATTCGGAACCGCCGAAAACCGCAACCCACTGCCTGCCGGTTTCCGCCTCCGTCAAGATGACCGGTTCCTGTCCAGAAGTTTGCGGATCTGTTGGATCCGGTCGTCAACCCGTTTCTGGAGGAGGGAAAGCCGGAACAGATAAGCGCAGATCCCCAACCAGAAGACGGCATAGGCCGCGAACAGAAATTCGAAGTTCTTCATTTCGACTCCTCCAGGATTCCCGGCCGGGCTACCGTTTGCCTTTCGGTCATTTCCATGAGGCATTCGGTTTCCCAGTCGCTGCAACCCAGGCGGTACCGCTCCAGGAGCAGGTATAGAAACAAAAGAAAAAAGGTGGCGAGACTTACCATGAAGGTGCGTCCCATGGCCGGATCGAGCCCGCCGCCACCCTGGACCTTGAACACCCGGGGGTGGAGGCCCCGGAACAGGCGCACCGACATGATGATGATCGGTACGTCGAGGAATCCAATGATCCCGAGGACGGCGGCGAATCTTGCCCCCTGGTCCGGATTTTCGGCGTAGGACCGGACCATCAGATAGGCCATGAAGATCATCCACAGGATCAGGGTGGTGGTCAGGCGGACCTCCCAGGTCCACCAGACGTTCCAGATCGGTTTCGCCCAGATAGGTCCGGACAGAAGCACCAGGGTACAGAATAGGACTCCTACCTCGGCGGCGCTGTGTCCCAGCAGGTCCCATTTCCGTTTCCTGGTGATGAGGTAAAGGATGCCTGCCGCGCAGACCAGGCCGAAGGCCAGAAAGGACAGTAGCGCCGCGGGCACATGAAAATAGAAGATCCTCTGAACTTCACCCATTTGCCGCTCGGTCGGAGCGTAGAAAAAGATGAGCCAGAGGTTGAGAATCATTGCCCCGGCGAGAAAACCGAGCAGAAACCGGGAGAACCAGCCGCGGTTCCGGAATGGGGTTGTCCCATTTTCGAGGGATTTCAACATCAGGATTCCTCCAGAATGTATTCGAACAACAGGACACCGGCCCCCAGGACCAGGAGATTGAAGGCGGTCGCCAGTTCCAGCCAGGGAACGACGTCGGCCAGAGTGCCTCGGTTGAGAATGGTGGTTGTGGAGCGGACGGCCGATCCGATGAGAGGAATCTCCACCGGAAAAACGAGAAGGGGAAACAAGGTCTCACCTCGGCGGGTCTGGGCGGCGATCGCGGCAAATAAAGTTCCCAGGGCGGAAAACCCGATGGTGTGCAGGGCGATCAGGAGGAACAGCGGGCCGGCAAATCGGGCCAGCGGGAAGTTGAGGGTCACGGCAATCAGGGGGATCAGGACCACTTCCATGGCGAACAGGGTGGCGGTGTTGGCCAACCATTTTCCCAGGTAAATGGCGGCGGGATCGATCGGCGTCAGCCGGAGGCCGCGCAGGCTATCCTGGGCCTGTTCCTGCCGGAAGGAATGTCCCAGGGTGAGAATCCCGGTGAAATGAATGGCGATCCAGATGACTCCCGCCCCCACCGTCTCGAAACTCAATTCCGTGAAATCGAGAGTGAAGTGAAAGATCACAAGAATCACCAGGGAAAAGAACAGCATGAGGGTGAAATTTTCCCTCTGGCGGAACTCCACCCGGAGGTCTTTCCCGGCAATGATGCAAACTGCCCGTAAGAAATTCATCGGTTCGGGGTGTGGCCGTTGGACGACTGCACCACCTCCCGGAAGCGGGCGCGGAACTGTTCGAGGGTTGTTTGATTCTTGTCGACCGAAAAGGCCAGCCTTCCCGAATTCAAGATCAGGAGATGGTCTCCCAGGGCATACCCCTCTGCCAAGTGATGGGTGGCAAGCAGAATGCTCCTCCCTTCTTCCCGAAGGCGGGAAAAGAGGCAGGAAAGCTGGTTGGCGCCCACCGGATCGATCCCCGCGAACGGTTCGTCCAGGAACAGCAGATCGGGATCGTGGAGCAGGGCCCGGGCAATTGCGAGTCTCTGCTCCATTCCCCGGGAAAAAGTTTGCACCGGATCCTGCATCCGATCGCCGAGCCCGACCTGCTCGGCACGGTTCCGGATCCGGGATTCCAGGTTGGATAGATTGTAGAGACGCCCGAAGAAGGCCAGGTTTTCGAATCCGGTGAGATGCGGGTAGAGGAAACTCCGGTGGCTCAGGAAGCCGAGCCGGGTCCGGGGCCAATCTCCGCGGTGGGAATCTTCACCGAACAGGGTGACCGTTCCGGAGGTGGGCCGCAGCAGAGCCGCGAGGATCCGCAGGAGGGTGGTCTTGCCGGCGCCGTTGGGGCCGAAGATACTGATCGATTCCCCTTCCCGCAGGACGAGGTTGATGCCGTCCAAGGCCCACCGGGCGCCGAATCGTTTCGACAACTCTTCGACTCTGACCGCAGGTTCGATTCCGCTCACCCACCCTCCGGCTCGACCGGCATCCGGCCGGCACCCTTCCGGCCGCGATTCTCGAGTCTCCAGATGGCTTCCAAGGCTTCCTTTTTCAACCCCTCCTTGAGTTCCCGGTAGTCCTTTTCTGAGAGTTTCCCGGAGTGAAAATCGAATTCCAGATCCCGGATCGAATCGTAGGCTCGCTCCTTGGCGAGATAAAGATCCGCCACGGATCCCGAGGAAGCATCGGACGCGGTCGGGTGAGGGGAGATGGAAAACAACGGCGTGAGGATCCAAAGGGCGATGGCGATGGTGATCAGAGTGAGAAACAGTACAAGCATGGATCAGTCTTCAATCTCCCGCAGCTCCCGTTCCAGTTTCTTCATCGTTTTCTTATCGGTGATCAGGCCGTGGGGAGGTGATGGCACGGGAGCAGGCCGGCCAGAAGCGGATCGGGTCAAGCGCAGGAGGGCCCACAGGAGCCCGGTGGCGCCAAACAGGAGAACCAGAAACGGGGTTATCCAGGCCACCAGGTTGAAACCGGTCTTCCCCGGCACGATGAGGATCTGTTCTCCATAACGTTGCTGGTAAAATTCAAGGATGGAAGCCGGGGTCTCTCCATCATCCAGCCGTCGCCCGATCTCCTGGCGAGCGGCAGATGCCGTTCCGCAGGTGCAGTCCTGGACCGACTGGTTTGAACAGGTGCCGCAGTAGCAGACGATCTCCCGGGCGACCCCCGCGACCGCCTCCCGGTCGGCCGCCAGGTAGTTCCCGGTGGCGGAACCGGCAGTGAGAAGGACCGCCCAGATGAGCATTCTACCCAATGCTTTCCCCCTCGAGAATGCGGGCCGCGGCCGCCTGAGCCTTCCGGCCTCCGGAAGATTCCAGCTTGTGCAGTATTTCCTCGGCTGCCCTCCAGGCCCGTTCCCGCCGGCGGTCGGGGAGCACGGCGAAATGGGCTCCCAGAATGATCACCAGGCCGCCGAGCCAGATCCAGTTCACCAGGGGATTGATCAAGGCCTTGAACAGCCCGACACCGGTTTCCGGATCGAATCCGAGAAAGATCAGATACAGGTCCTCCGCCAGGGTTGAACGGATATCGACCTCGGTGGAGGGTTCCTGCGGGGGAGGATAGAAATTCCGGGCCGGACGCAGGGTGGTGACGATCCGATTCCCCTTCCGAACCGTCAGGACCGCGCCGAACTGCTCGGCATTGCGAAGTTTACGGGAGAATGTGTCCTCGAAGGTCAATTCATAGGGTCCAATCCGCATCGTTTCATGGAGGCGCAATGAGGCGGTCGTTTCCTGTTGATAGTTCCATGAGCCGGTGATCCCGACGACC
>JAPUIV010000149.1 GCA_027296665.1 Acidobacteriota bacterium
ATCCCCTTGCCTCTTTCGGGAAATACAACCAGAATCTCTGCCATGTTGCCCTCCTTCCCTTCCGGGAAAATGCAAAACGTTGTTGGATTCGACTCGGGAAAAATTGTCAAACCAGATCAAACACTCGCTCTCTGCAACACCACCATGGTGATGTCGTCGCTCTGGGGGGCGCCGGACTGGTGCTGCTGGATCTCCGCCACGATGGTCTGGATGATCTCGGAGGGCGATCCGCCTTGATTCTTTCTGAAAAGTTCGGATAGGCGTTCCAGGCCGAAGAAATCTTTCTTCCCATTTCTGGCTTCGGTGACGCCGTCGCTGTAGCAGAGAAGGGTGTCTCCCGGCTCGAAGTTCACCATTCGCGCTTCGTAACGGTTATTCTCGAAACTGCCGACCGGTACTCCTGTGGCGGGCAGAGTATCGGTTTTTCCTCCAGCCCGGAGGAGAATGGGCCAGTCGTGTCCCGCGTTGACGTACCTCAGGGAGTGGTCAGCCAGATCCAGGATCCCCAGGAAGAAGGTCACGAACCGATTCGCGGGGATCTGCGGATAAAGCAACCGATTGAGCCGGATCACCGTCTCCTCGGGAGGAAGGTCGAGATGGGTGAGGGCCCGCATGCTGGCCTGAAAGGTGCACATCAGCATCGCCGCCGACAGACCCTTTCCGGCGACGTCCCCCAGGCAGATGCCGAACCTGCCGCCTGGCAGGCTCAGGAAGTCGAATGTGTCCCCTCCGACGGCAAGACAGGGAAGGCTGGTTCCGTGAAGAAGGTAGCCGGGGATTTCCGGCGCCTTCCGGGGAAGCAGGTGTTGTTGAATCTCCGCGGCCTTGTGGAGTTCCTTTTCCAGGATGCGGATGGAGATCGTCTCGTCGAATAGACGTTGACGTTCGATCTTCACCGCGGCGACGATTGCGAGGTGGGTGAGGACAAGAAGATCGGTCTGGTTGAACTGGTTCGGAATGTTCTGGTTGTCGACGTATATCAACCCGATCACCTTCCGGTGGTTCCACAGGGGGACGCACATGACCGACCGGATGTGGTGATCCTGCACGCTTATCTCCTGACCCAATCGCTCATCGATGAGGGCATCCGAGATCCGGACCGACTCCCGTTTCCGGAAGGCGCGCTCGGTGACGGTTCGGCTGATCGTTATCGGTTGGCTCGATAGGCCCGCTGGAACCCGGATCACTTCGGGGACCAGCTCTCCTTTTTTTTCTAAAAACAAGATTCCCCGATCGAATCCGATCGCCTGATGCACGAAATCCATGATTTTGTTGAGGATCTCCTTGAAGGGCCGGTGGAAGATCAACTCTTTGTCGGCCTCGTAAATGATCCGGGCCGCCTTTTGCGAAATCGCCCCATGCATCCCCTTGGTGGGAAAAGGGGAAAGGGAAGGAAGGGATCCTGACCCGGTGACCATGCCGAGGAGGGGATTCGTCGGGGTGGAGATGATCTCATCGATCGAGATGAAATCCGGCTCGCCGCCGAGAGGACGGTCCACGAACTCCACGGGAGAGGGAATCGATCCGTTGAAGATCAGGCAGGTTTTCCCCAGGCGGATGGAATCGCCGGCCTGGAGAAGGGTGGGTTCGGTGATCCTCTTTTCATTGAGGAAGGTCCCTACCTTGTTCCCGGCATCCAGGAGGGACCAGCCATCGGGACCGTGCTCGAGGATTGCGTGCTTGCGGGACACGAACGGATCGTCGAGGACGAGATCGCTCTCGGAGGCGCGTCCGATGCGGATCGACTCTCCGTCGATCTCGCGCCGGAAAATCTCCTTATCCGGAGAAACGATCATGAGATAATCGAGCATGGGGGCCCCTAAAACCCCGATGGATCACCCAGTCTCGGATACCGATAGCCTACAATACAGTCCAAATATCAGGCCGATGATATGGGAATAATCTGCGAGGATTGTAGGCCGGATCGACGAGAATTGTCAACAGGGAGAAGGGGCAACCGGGGAAGGCGGCCCTTCTCAGATCCGCCGGTGGTAATCCCGGAGATCGTAGGTCCAGACTCTCTCGCCGCAGTACCGTTTGCCCTCCGGGCAGACCGGCGCTGTTCGGGCGAGGTCCCGGATCCCGCAGGGGGGAAGCAGGTATCGGCCGATCAAGGGGTTCACCTCGCGGATCTGCAACGCCTCGTCCACCGATGCCTGCCAGATCTCTTCCTGCGCGTTGTAGCACAGGCGCATCGCGAGTTTGTGCCGCAGGTTCAAGAGATCGGTCGACTCGGTGAACCGGATCGAGGTGGCATTCGGAAGCAGGTACAGGGCGAACTCGTCGGGTACGCCCCGTTTGCGAAGCAGGCGGATCCCTTCCCACGATTTCTCCATCGCCTCGACGAATCGTTTCCGGATCGCCGGGTCGGAGTCTACCAGGGGAGGCAGGATGAAATCGGGGTCCCCGGTCAGGTGGGCGGCGAGGATCGGCCGGGAGGCCGGAGTCATCCGGTGCCTCTGGTTCTGGGAGTCGGCGGTGTGGCTCATCTTCTTGCGGAAGGTGTAGCGGGGATGATGCAGGGCCCGGGTCAGCTTGGAGACGGTATCGAGGTTCAGATTCTCACCGAGGTAGCGGTTCCGTGAGGGGTCGAGGGCCAGGGCGATCGCCTCCGGATCGTTCAGCCGGGAACGGCTCAGGCCCAGGACCTCCCGGACCGACTGAGCCAGCAGGGCCTCGTTGTCCAGGGGGCGGCCGACCATCCGGGAGACCTTGCCCTCCAGGCTGGAATCGAATTCTTTTAAGAAGGATACGGTTTCCTGGTCATCCTGCCCGTTGCCCCATTTCATGAGGGCGAGATGCTCGGGGGTCTCGGCCAGGGGGATTGGCTCTTCCAGTACGATCTTGTAATTCTCGTCGATCTGGAGGACCGCCTCGACCATCTTGCGTATGACGATCCGCTGCTCGAGGGGGGTGTCGAATTGCTCGCACATCCGATGGTATCGCAGCAGGGTGATGCCGCTGATGGTGTGATACAGGTGCGCGAAGGTGGCGACCGGCAGGACATATCTCGCCACTTCGAGGCTCTTCTTCTCGATCGATTTCCGGTACTTTTCAGGTTGGCGCCGCCGGCCCCGGAACCGGCGGAAATATTCCGCTTCCACGAGGGGGAACAGCAACCTGTTCAACTCCCGGTAGGCGGAATGCTGGTGTTCGACCGTTTGCAGGTAGATCCGGAGCGCTGATTCCTCCAGGGGAGGGACGGCGAACTGGCCCTGTTTCACCTCGACGTACCGCTGGCTGACCTGTTCCGAGTTGTAAAAAGGATGGCTATGGAGAAACGACCAGAGGAATTGCCGGGAGACCCGGTTGAGGGTGAACTGGAAGTGAGCGTGCTGAAGCGTGGTGTGATGGCCGGCCTGGAACAGATCCCTGGCGAGATTATCGCGCCTCCGGGCCTTCTCCTTCCGATCGGCCGGATCGGGGAGGTCATCCCCGGCCACATCCGCCTCGGTGATGATGCCCTCGGAGGAATAACAGGTGCGGGCCGTCGCTACCATGTTGTCGAACGGCCGGGAGAAGGCCTTGGTGAGCCGGATATCGGGCTCCGGAGACAGGAATTTGTTCTCCCTTTTCATTCTATCGGGCATTCTACTCCATTTTTGACCTTTCCAGCGAGAGATGGGGCCGGTCGCCCGGTTTTGCGTCCCGGGAGAATCGATATATAATGCACGATTCGTCCGGAAGGTTCCGGAACGCCAACCAGGAAGGAGCAAAAATCTCTTGGAAGAAAAAACCATGAATCCGGAGGGGGAAACGGGATTCGACCAGTTTTCCCTCAGCCATGGGATACTCAAGTCGATCGAAGAAATGGGGTATTTGATCCCCACCGAGGTCCAGGCGCAGACGATCCCGAAGGTGTTCGCCGGAAAGGACCTGATCGTCCAGTCCCGGACCGGGACCGGGAAGACCGCCGCCTATGGCATTCCGGTGCTCGAGCTGATCGATCCCGGCATGCTGCTGGTCCAGGCCCTGGTTCTGACCCCCACGCGGGAGCTGGCCCTGCAGGTCGGGGAGGAGCTGAGCCGCATCGGCAAGGACCGTCGCGTGCGCAGCCTCATCGTTTATGGCGGCGATTCGATGGATCGGCAGATCGAGGGGATCCGGGAAGGGGCCCAGGTCATCATCGGGACCCCGGGACGGATCCTGGATCACCTGAAACGAAAGACCCTCTCCTTCAGCTCGGTGAAAACGCTGGTCCTGGACGAGGCGGATCGAATGCTGGACATGGGGTTCTACCGCGACATGAAGATGATCTTCGATTACCTGCCTGCCCGGCGCCAGACCCTTCTGTTCTCCGCCACCTTTCCCAAGGAGATCGATGCCCTAACCTACAACTATCTCAACGAGCCCGAACGCCTCTTGCTGAGCCAGGATTATGTCTACGTGAAAGAGGTTGAGCATATCTATTACATCACCAACCAGATGCACAAGGAACGGAATCTCTTCAAGCTTCTAGTTACCGAATCCCCGGCCGCGGCGATGATCTTCTGCAATACCCGGGCGGAGACCCGGCAGGTGTTTCAGTACCTGTGGAAGCGCGGGGTTCCCCTGGAGATGCTTTCCAGCGATCTGCCTCAGAAAAAACGGGAACGGGTGATGGAAAGCCTGCGGAGGAAGGAAGTCCGTTTCCTGGTCACCACCGATGTGGCCGCCCGCGGGATCGACATCCAGGACCTGAGCCACGTGTTCATATTCTCCACCCCCTCAAGCCCCGACCAGTATGTCCATCGCGCCGGCCGTACCGGCCGGGCCGGGAAATCGGGAAAGGCGATCACCCTGCTCGGGGCCACCGATCTGATCCATTTCAACCGGATGGTCAAAACCAATGAACTTCAGGTCACCGAGGCGGATTTCCCTTCCGACGAGGCGGTTCAGGAGATCCTGGGAAAGAAGAGGATGGAGGAACTGGTGATACGTTCCCGTTCGGTCCTGCCGGAGGACCGGGAGGAGAACGAGGGACTGGCCCGGGCCGTTCTGGAGCGGAAGGACGTGAGATTGCAGGTTCTGACCATGCTCCTGCGCGATTACCAGGAACGGCAGGCCCGGCAGGAACAGAAAATCCCGGAATCGGCCGGCGCCATCGAGGAGTCGGGTAGGGTCCCGCGACGGGGTGCCCCCCGCGGCCGGCCTGGGGGAAGGTCATCCCGCCGGCCCGGAGAAGGTCCCGGGATCGTCAGCGAAGTAAGCCAGCGGGTCGATTCCCCGTCTGGAACCGGGCGAAGACGCCGTCCCCGGCGCCGCCGTTCCTCGAGCGGCGGGCCTCGCACGGGAGCCCAGGGTGGAACCGGCAGCGGCGAATCGACCGGGAAGGCCTCCGCCTGAGCCGATGATCTCCCAAAAACCACGAACCATCGCATGGCCGGTCCGGGCCCTTGCCGTTTCGATCCTTCTGTGCCTGTTCGCCGGCACCCTGCCTGTCCTTGGCCAGGAGATTCCGCCCCGATCCAACCGCTCCGTCAACGATTATGCCGGTGTCCTGCAACCGGCCGAACGGGACGCGCTGGAGGCATTGAACCGGGAAGTCTGGGCCCGATCGAAGGTGGCAATCACCGTCGTGGTGATTGACGACCTGGGCGGTTTCCCCATCGAGGACTACGCCAATCGCCTGGGACGGGCCTGGGGGATCGGATCCCGTCAGGAGAACCGGGGGATCCTGTTTCTCATCGCCATCAAGGACCGGCGGGTCCGGATCGAGAACGGATACGGTGTGGAGGGCTACCTTCCCGACGGCAGGGTAGGTGAGATCATCCGAGAGGACGTGATCCCCCACTTCAAGCAAGATGATTATTCTCGCGGCATCGTGCAGGGGAATTTGCGGCTGGCGGAGTTGACCGCCCGCGAGTTTGGGTTCGAGTTGACCGCGGCTGCAGCTCCCGCGGCGCGGCGGGGGGCTCAGGGAAGAGGAGGCCGCCGGGGCCGGTCGGTCCTGGGAACGATCTTCAGCCTTCTCTTCCTGGTGTTTTTCGTCATTTTCGCCATCCGCCACCCCTTTCTGGCTCTCCTCCTGGTCTCCGGCATGGGGGGCAGGCGGGGCGGGTTCTCCTCCGGGGGGTTCGGGGGCGGCGGCTTTGGCGGGTTCGGAGGGGGTTCCTTTGGCGGCGGCGGCGCCTCGGGAAGCTGGTAACCAGACAAGGAAGGAATGATGAAGCAAGAGAATGCCTTGAACCGGTTGGTGGCCGATCTCACGAAATTATACGGGGAGGATCTCCTCGCCGTGATCCTGTTCGGATCGGCGGCGCGGGGAGACCACGCGGGAAAGTCTTCGGACCTGAACGTTCTAGCGGTCCTGAAGGATCTCGATCTGGAGTTTCTCGAACGCGCCAGCGGAACCGCCATCCGGTGGACGAGGCAGGGGAACCAGCCGATCCTGTTCTTCACCCCCGCCCTCATCGAGGAGTCGCGCGACGTGTTCCCGATGGAATTCCTCGACATCCGGGATTCCCACCGGGTCCTTGCCGGGAATGATTTTTTCGCAACGGTGGATGTGGCGCCGGGGAACCTGCGCCTGCAATGTGAGACCGAGTTGAAGGGGAAAACCCTCCAGCTTCGTGAGCGTTACCTGCTGGGGCACGGGAAGAAACGGGAACTACGCCAGATCCTGGCCGGTTCCTTTTCGTCGATCATGACGATCTGCCGGGGCGTCCTGCGGCTCGCGGGGGAGGCGAAGCGGGTGGCCAATGAAGAAGTGATCCGGTCGGTGTGCCGGCGTTTCGACCTGGCGAAGGGGCCGTTCCACCGGGTCCTCGCCCTCAAAAAAGGAGGGCCGCCCGGATCCCTGGAAGATATCAAGGATCTGTATCGGGACTATTATGGAGAGCTCAGGAAGCTTCAATCGCAGGTGGATCGCCTCGAGACCGGCGGTTCGCCGACCGTTGATTAGGAGGGGAACGATGTCAATGCGAAAGCCGGTGATAATCGGTTGCGCCGCTCTAGGCGCGGTGGCTTTGATCGGACTGGTGATCCTGTCCGTTTTGGTCGGGAAGTACAATGGGATGGTCCGGCTGGGCGAGTCGGTAGACAACGGCTGGGCACAAGTAGAAAATGTCCTGCAGCGGCGGTCCGATCTGATTCCGAATCTGGTGGCCACCGTGAAGGGGATCGCCGCCCAGGAGAAGGAGATCTTCGAGAACGTGGCGGCGGCCAGATCCCGGCTGGCCGGGGCCGCATCGCCGGGAGAGGCGGCTGCCGCCAACGCCGGCCTCACGGGCGCTCTCGGGCGGCTGCTGGCGATCGTGGAGAACTATCCC
This sequence comes from Acidobacteriota bacterium, assembly GCA_027296665.1. Classification (GTDB taxonomy): domain Bacteria; phylum Acidobacteriota; class Polarisedimenticolia; order JAPUIV01; family JAPUIV01; genus JAPUIV01. Next base: position 7,251 of record JAPUIV010000149.1, read on the forward strand.
CAGCTGCGATCAAGCGAGAACTTTCTCCGGCTCCAGGACGAGCTGGCCGGAACCGAGAACCGGATCGCGGTCGAGCGGCGCGGATACAACGACCTGGTCCGCCAGTACAACACCTACATCAAGCAGTTCCCGAACCGGATGCTCGCCGGATGGTTCCAATTCCAGCCCCGGGAGTTTTTCCAGGCGGAGGAGGGAGCCCGCGAGGTACCCAAGGTCGACTTTACCGGTTAAAATAACGCATGCGATGGTTGCGTGTATTCCTTCTGGCGGGTGCCTTCCTGCCGCTGGCTGGGGTCAGGCTGGCCGCGGCCGCCGACTCGGACCTGCTGGCCGGCTGGAAGAAACTGGTCCTTGCCGACCGGAAGGCCTTATTCCTCCGGGGTGAGGTGACCCTGACCCTGTCCCCGGCCTCCTATTCTCCTCCGGTACCGGCGGGGGAGGCCCGATCGATCCCCGCCCTGCTGCTTACCACCGAAACCCGGATGTCCATTTTCGGGTTCCAGAAGGTGGCCAACAAGACGGAATCTTATCTGGACCCGGCGACCAACCGATCAATCGAGTTCTTCCGGGTCAAAAAGGATCGATCGGCCAAGCGGATCCTGTTTCTGGAAGGGTTCTACCGCCAGATCCAGACGCGCCCGCACGGTATGAAAAAAAATACTCCGGTCGATCGGTGGGAGATCTTTCAGGATGAGGAACGGCTATACAGGTATCCGGACGGAAAGCCGCTCGAGGAGGGTGTTTCTCTTCACGATTCCTTTGCCTTGCTCTATCTCATCATGCAGGCCGACCTGTCCGGTCCGGACCGCTCCCAGGAGTTCGTGGTTCTCTCGAAGGGAAAACTGCTCCGGGTCCGGCTCCGGGCCGGGGAAACCAGGGACAGGGTCCGGAAGGTCCGGGATCTTTCTACCGGGAAAACTCGCAGGCTTCATCTGCGGGAGAGATCCTTGACCCTCATTCCGATCGGGGCGGGGGCGGAGAGTGCGAAATTCCTCTCCATGAAGGGGGAGATCGAGATCTGGCTGGAGGAGAAGAGTCAGACCATCGTCGAAGTCTCGGGCGAGATTCCCCGGGTGGGGCGTCTCGAGCTCAAGCTCAAGGCGGTGGAACCGGGAGACTCTCTGCCCTGAGCGGTCCGGATCCCGGTTTCTGCCCTAAGATGTGGTGATATACTTTCGGGGATTTTTTTGCTCCCGGCTATTGGAAGGATAGGAGGAAGGATGGGGAAGGAAGAGAGGAGAGTCCGGATCGGCCACAGCCCCGACGCCGATGATGCCTTCATGTTTTATGGTATTGCCCGGGGCCTGGTGAAGGAACCCGGATTCGCCGTCGAGGAGGTGATCGAGGGGATCGAGGAGCTGAACCAGAGGGCCCTGCGGGGGGAACTGGAGCTGACGGCGATCTCTTTTCACGCGTACGCCTATTGCGCCGACAAATACCGCCTGATGACCTGCGGCGGCAGCCTCGGAATGGGATATGGTCCGATCGTGGTGTCACGGAAGCAGAGCCTGGACCGGAAATCAGCCTCGGTCCGGGCCGCGGTGCCGGGGGAGTTGACCTCCGCCAGCCTCCTCCTGGGGCTTTATGCCCCCAAATGGAAAACGACGCAGGTGCCGTTCGATGAGGTCCTCGACCGGGTCGCCGCCGGAGAGATGGAGGCGGGAGTGGTCATTCATGAGGGGCAGCTCTCCTACCCGGAGCACGGCCTTCAGAAGGTGGCCGATCTGGGGGAATGGTGGTCCCGGGAGACCGACCTCCCGGTTCCCCTTGGCGGCAACGTCATCCGGAAGGATCTTTCCGGTGAAGATGCCCTGCGCCTCCAGGGTCTGCTGCGCAGGAGCATTGAGATTGCGAAAACCCGGCGGGAAGAGGCTCTCGATTTCGCCCTGCCCTATGCGCGCGGTCTCGATCGGGATCTCACCTCCCGGTTCATCGACATGTACGTGAATGATCTGACGATCGATTTCGGCGTCAAGGGCCGGCAGGCGGTCCGGGAACTGTTGCGGCGAGGGTACGAGGCAGGCCTCCTGCCGCAGGCGATCGAACCGGAGTTTCTGGAGAACCCGGAGAATCCGGGGAGACGGGAAGGGGACCATGAGAAAGGATCGGAAGGATAGGATCGACCGCAGGGAGTTTCTCCGAAAATCGGCGGTGGGCGCCATCGGTCTCGGCATCGCGGGGGGAACTCTGGCCGAACAGGCGGTTGACAAGGCCGTGTCCGCCTCCCCTGCCGCCATGCCGGAACGTCTCCTCGGCCGGACCGGATACCGGGTCAGGCTGTTCAGTCTGGGCGGCCAGGCGACCGTGGAAAGGGAGGGGAAGTCGGCCGACTCGGTCGAAATCATCAACCGCGCCATCGATCTCGGCGTGAACTACTGCGACACCGCCCCGTACTATGGGCCCAGCCAGGATTACTACGGCGAGGTCATGAAACACCGGAGGAAGGAGGTGTTTCTGGCCACCAAGACCCACGAACGCAGCCGCGACGGTTCTTGGCGCCTCCTGGAAGATAGTTTGAAGCGGCTCCATACCGATCACCTCGATCTCTGGCAGCTTCACAACATTCGCAACGACTCCGATCTGAAAAAGATCTTCGCCAAGAACGGCGCGATCCACGCCCTCGAAGAGGCCCGCGATCAGAAGATCGTGCGGTTTTTCGGCATCACCGGCCACCACGACCCGGATGTCCTGATCCGGGCCATTCAGCGGTACGATTTCGATTGCATCCTGATGGCGTTAAACGCGGCGGATCCCCACCACCTACCCTTCACCGAAAAACTCCTGCCGCTGGCGGTGGAGAAGAACATGGGCATCATCGGCATGAAGGTCCCGGCCAGGGGCAGGCTGTTCCGCGCGGGCGGGGTCCGGACCATGCGGGAGGCGGCCGGTTATGTCTGGTCGCTGCCGGTGAGCACCATCATCGTCGGTTGTGACGGGATCGATCAGGTCGAGGAGAACATCCGCCTGGCGAAAAGCTTCCGTCCCCTCTCCCCCGGGAAGATGCGGGACCTGGAGGACCGGACCGCTTCCTATGTGAGAGAGGCAAGTTTCTTCAAGTTCTGGGGTTAAGCGGCGGAGAGGAGCTCGTACTTCGTGTTCCGCTTCACCGGCTCGAATCCGGCGTCCCGGATCAAACGCAGCATCTCCTTCATCCCCATGTGGAATGAAGTTCCGGCCGCGCTCACGACATTCTCCTCCATCATGACACTGCCGAAGTCGTTGAGGCCGAAGCGAAGGGCCACCTGGGCGATCTTGCCCCCCTGGGTCACCCAGGAGGCCTGAAAGTTGTCGATGTTGTCCAGCATCAATCTCGATACCGCCACCGTTCGCAAATAGTCGTATCCGGAAGTTTTCACCGTCTTCATCTCGGTGCCCTCGGGCTGGCAGTTCCAGGGGATGAAGGCGAGAAACCCGCCGGTCTCCACCTGCTGGTCGCGCACCCGCAACAGGTGGTCGATCCGATCCTCCATGGTATCGACCGAGCCGTACATCATGGTGGCAGTGGTCCGCATCCCGATCTGGTGCGCGGTCCGCATCACATCCAGCCAGTCCTTCGAGGTTCCTTTCAAGGGAGCCAACTCCTGGCGGACACTGTCGACCAGGATCTCCGCGCCGCCGCCGGGGATCGAATCGAGTCCGGCGTGCCTGAGCCTTTCCAGGCATTCCTCCAGATCGAGACGGGAGAGATGGGCGATGTAGCTGATCTCGGACGGAGACAGGGCATGTACATGGATGGGGAAACGTTCCTTGATCCGGCCGAAAAGGTCCTCGAAGTACTCGATCCGGAGTTTCGGATTCAGGCCGCCCTGCATCAGGATCTCGGTGCCGCCGATCTCCAGCAGCTCCTCGATCTTGCGGAAGATCTGATCGTGAGAGAGAACGTAGCCTTCCGCCGATCCGGGTGGACGGTAGAATGCGCAGAACTTGCACCGGACCCAGCAGACGTTCGTGTAGTTGATGTTCCGGCCAATCACGTAAGTGATCTGCTTGTCGCCATGTTTTTTCCGGCGGACGGTGTCGGCCAGGGCGCCAATCTCCGGAAGGTTGGGGTGCCCGAGGAGGAAGAGCCCTTCGTCCCGGTCGAGACGCCGTCCGGCTAAAACCTTTTCCTCGATGTTACGAAGCACGTGCGATCTCCCGGTACAACGGGTCCCGCTCCACCGGCACCCGTCCCGCCTCCTGGATCATCTCCACCAGGCCGGCGTGGGTGAGGGCCTGCGGGGTGGTCGCCCCGGCCGCATGGGTGATCTCCTCGCGCAGGATCGTTCCATCGACATCGTCCGCTCCGTACCAGAGGGATACCTGGGACATCGGGGGGGAGATCATGATCCAGAAACTCTTGATATGGGGAAAATTATCCAGCATCAGGCGGGCAATGGCGATCTCCCTCAGGTCCCCGAACCCGGTGGTCGAGGGGAGCTGATCCATTTCGGTGTTGTCGGGATGGAAGGCAAGGGGAATGAAGGCGAGAAACCCGTTCGTTTCGTCCTGCAGTTCGCGCAACTGGAGAAAGTGATCGATCTTTTCCCCCGCGGTCTCGATGTGCCCGTACAGCAGGGTCGCGTTTGATTTCAGCCCCGCCTCGTGAACCTTTCGTGCCATCTCCAGCCACCCGGCCGGGTTCAGCTTGAGATGGAAGATCTCGGCGTGGACCCGGTCGCTGAGAACTTCCACGCCGCCTCCCGGGACGGAGTCGAGTCCGGCTTCCTTGAGGTCGGCGAGGACCTCCTCGATCGGTTTCTTGGCAACCCGCTGGATCTCCGCCAGTTCGATCATGGTGTAAGCCTTGATCCGGACCCCGGGCCGGATCTCCTTGACCGCGCGGAGAATGTCCAGGTAGTAGTCATACGGCAGGCGGGGATTGATCCCGGCCACCATGTGGATCTCGGAAACCGGCTCATGCAGCCATTCCCGAACCCTTTGTTTCACCTGGTCGATCGACAGGGTGTAGGCGCCCTCCTGGTCCGGAAGAACATAGAAAGCGCAGAACTTGCAGCCTTTGTTGCAGACGTTGGTGTAGTTGATGTGCTGGTTGCGGACGAAGAAGGTCTTGTCGCCGTTCATGCGCTCCCGCACCAGATTCGCCATGTGGCCGAGGGTGTTCAGATCGGAGCAAGCGTACAGGCGCAGACCGTCTTCCCGGCTGAGCCGTTCACCGGTTTCGACCCTATCGCAGATGTCGGCGAGCCCGGAAGCCTCGATCGTTTCCCTGAGCATTGCGGGGATCCTTTCAAAAAGTGGAATGTATCAGAGTTCGAGCCGGTTCCAAATCTCGTCAATCCGGCGTTTCACTTCCGGTGACATCGTGATCATGTCGGGCCAGGGCCGCGAGAATCCCTCGCCGGGCAGTTTCTTCGTCGCGTCGATCCCGAGCTTGCCGCCGTAAGCCTGGGTGTAGGCGGCGAAATCCAGGATGTCGAGCGGTCCCTCGGTCAGGAGCACATCCCGGACGGGATCGAAATGGGTGCCGACGCGCCAGGTCACCTCCCGGGGGTTCTGGACGTCGCAGTCCCGGTCCACCACCAGAATCACCTTGGTGAACATCAACTGTCCCAGTCCCCACAGGGCGTGCATCACCTTCCGGGCGTGGCCCGGGTATTTCTTATCGATCGAGACCAGGGCGAGATTGTGGAAGATCCCCTCGACGGGAAGATTGATATCGACCACCTCCGGGATGATCTTGCGAATGATGGGGAGAAAGATCCTCTCCGTCGCCTTCCCGAGCCACTGATCCTCCATCGGCGGCCGGCCCACGATGATGGTCGAGTAGATCGGATCCTTCCGTCTCGTCACCGCGGTGAGATGGAACACCGGGTAGTCTTCCGCCAGGGAGTAGAACCCGGTGTGGTCCCCGAACGGCCCCTCCGACCGCCTTTCCTCCGGATCCACGTATCCCTCGAGGATGATCTGGGCGCTGGCAGGAACCTCGGTCTCGATGGTCTTGCATTTCACCATCGGCACCTTTTTTTTGCGCAGGAAACCGGCCAGCATCAATTCGTCGACCTCATCGGGCAGGGGAGCGCAAGCGGCGAAGGTGACGATGGGGTCGGCCCCGAGCGCGATGGCGACCTCCATCCGTTTCCCTCTCCCCTCCGTTTCGCGGAAATGATGGGCCCCTCCCTTGTGGAGTTGCCAGTGCATGCCCAGGGTGCGTTCATCGAAGAGTTGCAGCCGGTACATCCCCAGGTTGCGGGTTCCCCGTTCGGGATGTTTGGTCACCACCACGGGGAGGGTGATGTAGGGTCCGGCGTCCCCGGGCCAGCAGGTGAGGATCGGCAGCCCCGCCATGCTGGGGTTCGCGGTCTCCACGATTTCCTGACAGGGGGCCTTGCTGACCATCTCCGGCGCCATGTCGCCCAGGCGCGCGAGCTGCGGCAGCATCTTGAGCTTGCCCAGGAGGGTGGTGGGAATCTCGGGTTCCACCATGACGGCCACCTCGGCGGCGACCGCGTCGAGGCTCTCGGCGCCGAGGGAGAGAGCCATGCGCCGTGCGGTCCCGAAGGTGTTGATCAGAACCGGGATCCGGGAACCCACCACATTGGTGAAGAGCAGCGCGGGTCCGGCCTTCTTCACCACCCGGTCGGCGATCTCCGCGATCTCCAACCTGGGATCGACCGGCTCGCGGATCTCACGGATCTCACCGAGAGAGCGAAACGCCTGAATCAATTCCTGGAGATCCTCGAAAGGCAATCCGGATTCCCCCTCCCGGAAAACGGCTCAGGCGCCGGCGTTGACCACGGGGAGGGAGACCTTCCGGGACCCGTTCTTCTTCCTGGCAACCGCAGTTGTCTTTTCGGCGTTTTTCTGGTCAATCCTGGCGGCTTCGGCCTCCTGTCCCTCCCGGGTCAAGGGGACCTCCTTGCCGCCGGCATACACGGAATGCCGGCCTTTTTTCGCGTACCACTCCGCGGTGGTGGCCGTGCGATGGAGGTTCTCCACGATCTGGCGCCATCCGGCCCCGGTGTTGTAGGCGCAGAAGGAGATCTCGCCCATCTGGGTGGCGTAGGGAATGATGCACATCTCGGTCCGGCGGAAGTCGTAATTGAACAGATCCTGGAACCACATGCCGGCCACCAGCAGCAGGCGCCATTGATACCTGGCGCGGTCCGCCAGTTTCATTCTCCGTCCGGTATGTCCGTCGACCACCCTGATGAGCTCCATGAACCCGAGGTTGTCGGGAGCATTCTGGATGCGGAAGTTCCGGATGATGCAGAGGGCGAACTGGAAGGCGGTCAGGCGCCGGCCGCGGGAGGAATCGTTGATCAGTTCCAGGTCCTTCATGAGGGTTTCGATATCAAGGATGTCGCAGACCGCGACCGACTGCTTGGTATCCTGGT
>JAPUIV010000015.1 GCA_027296665.1 Acidobacteriota bacterium
GCTGATGTTCTGGGCGTGGCCAAGGAACTGGGTCTTGGTGCTGCCGCGGTTCACGGTCAGGATCACCGTCACCCGAAGATAGCGCCGGTTGGTTATGTTCAGGAGTTCCGCCACCCTCCGGAGAACCATCTGCTGGTCCACCGGCTTGGTCAGGTAATCGGAACAGCCGGCGCGGACGCAACGCTCGAGAATCTCCTGGGAATAATGCTGGCTGACGATCACGACCGGAATGTGGCGGAGGGCCTTGTTGGCCCGAAGCGCCTGGCACACCTCGTCCCCCTTCATGCCGGGCATCTCGTAATCCATCAAAATGATATCGGGTTTTTCCCGGCCGGCGATGGTGATGACTTCGACCCCCGAATGGGCTGTGAAGACCTTGAATCCGGCCCGGCTGAAAAACGACTTTTCGATCTCCAGGAACAGCTTGACATCATCGGCCAGAAGGACCTTGGCGACGTTATTCCTGGCCTGAGGTGACATGGCGCAAACTCTATGCCCTGTTCCGGGCAAAGTCAATCGACACGGCCGATTCCGGCGGTATTTGCTTGACAGGTGGGATCCGGATCCGTAAAATTTTTCCTTTCGAGGTTTATGGCGGTATCGTCTAGGGGACTAGGACGGGTGGTTCTCAGCCATCAAACCGGGGTTCGAATCCCCGTACCGCTACCAATGCTCCCAGCCCCGGAAAGCCGTATTTTCCCCTGCCACGGAATCTATTCCCCGTCCGGATAGGTCACCCGGACAACGGTATGAATCCCTCCCCTCACGTAGAAATCCCCTTCCACCGAGATCTTCCGCGGCGCGCAGGCGGCCACCAGGTCGTCCAGAATCCGGTTGGTCACCGCTTCGTGGAACGCCCCCTGGTCCCGGTACGACCACAAATAGGTTTTCAGGGATTTGAGCTCCACGCACAACCGGTCCGGAATGTAGCGGATCCGTATGGTGGCGAAATCGGGCTGTCCGGTCCTGGGGCACAGGCAGGTGAATTCGGGGCATTCGAAGCGGATCTCGTAATCCCGGCCCGGATTGGGGTTGGGGAAGGTCTCCAGGGACGGGCTTGGAGGACTCCGCATTGGTCCTAGATGGGAGTCTTCCCCTTGGGTGAGATCCATTCCTTGCCCCGCAGGATCCCCTCCAGGATCTTCCTGTCCTCCGGCCCGGGGAGGGTTTCCCTCAGGTAGGAAGGGTACTGTTCCGGGTCCAGGGATTCGCCGTCCACGTTGAACCGCCGATCGGTGTCGTCACCGATCTTCCTCTGGAAGCGAAGATGGGGACTCCGCAGCTTCGGCTCACCATCGGGAATTTGCTGGTTCAGGGAGTCGACCAATTTGCCGATCTCGGTGATATACATATTGCGGGCCGTCTCGTTCAGGTTCTCCTTGTCTGCCGGGGCTTCGGCTGTGGCCTCGTCGAATCTTCCTTTCAGTCCCCAGACATAGGCCCAGTGGGCAGACGAGGAATGGTCGACCCCGAACAGGTCAAAAGCGGTGGGAATCCATTTGTAGAAATATTTCTGGATGATCGGCACGGGGATCTTCCCGGCCTCGATGATCCGCCGGAGGCCATTGTGGCCGGTGCCCAGGTGGAACGATTCCTCCTTCAGCATCGGCCCCATGCTCCTGGCCAGTGGCGCGAACGAGGAACAGCTCAGCATCTGCAGCTGGAACTTTCCGTCGCGATCAATGAACTCCGTGTAAACGAAGAAATCGAGCCAGTTTTCCACCACCTCGTTGAACGAACCGAGCAGCCGGCTGTTGGTGAACGCCCTTCTCTCCAGGAGTTTGCGGGCCTCGATTTTCCCCGAGTGGCCGAAATAATTCATTAAAATATGACTCATTTGCCAGCCGTGCCGCATCTCCTCACGCATGACCCGCACCAGGGCGTCGAGGTCATAGTCGGTCGGAGCAGTGGAGATCAGGTGCTTCTGCTGCTCCACCGAGGCGAACTCGGTATCTCCCTGGTAGACGATCAGGTGTTCCAGTCCGTCGCGGATCCGCTGATCCGGGACTTCCAGGACCTTCTCCCATTTTCGCTGCCCGGCGTAATCACCGAACTCGATCTCCGGGGTCCGGAGGTCACCGTACTTGGCATCGAATCGGTAATCCTCCACGATGGCTGGATCCAGGTCGATGTCCTTCTGCCACACCTGGAACAGGTCAATCCAGTCGTCGAAGCATGTCAGCGTGGTCATGAATCACAATCCTCATTCGGGCGAACCACATCTGCGATTCATACTCTCAGGCCCATTGGAGGGGTTTCCCTTGGACCGAATCATAGCATTAATCGCCACCGCGGCCAGCAGTCTCGACAGGAAGCGGCATATCTTTTATAATCCGGCCACTTTCCGGGAATCAGGGGAAAACTCGCGCGGCTCACCCCGCCCGATTGCGGTTCCTCCGGAAAGGGGTCAGAAAAATCATACTATCGGCAACCGGGAGGCGTTATGAGCGACAAGAACCGATACATGTCGGGAAGCAAGGTGGAGCCCCCCGCCATCCGGAAAGGAATGGCGGTAGACGGGATCATCGACTCGACCTTCCTGGCCTTCAACGCCGGGAAACTCCAGAAAGCCTGCCGGCTGTTCGTCGACCGGTTCCTCCAGGAGGATGTCACCGTCGGCGTGGCATTCGCCGGAGCCCTGACCCCCGCGGGCCTGGCCCGTTCCTGCCTGATCCCCCTCCTGCAAAACGGATTCATCGACTGGATGGTCACCACCGGCGCCAACCTGTATCACGACGCCCATTACGGCCTCGGCCTGGCGATCCGCCGGGGTCATCATGAAATGGATGACCGGGATCTTTGGAAGGAACGGGTGGTGAGGATCTACGACGTTCTGATCGCCTTTGACGACCTTCTGGCCACCGACAAGTTCATTCGGGAGATTCTCTCCCAGCCGGAATTCCGCAGGGAGATGTCGACCGCGGAACTGCACCACCTCATCGGCAAGTATCTGGTGGAACGAGAAAAGAAAGTCGGCGCCGAGAACACCTGCCTGCTGACCGCCGCCTACCGTTCCGGGGTTCCCCTCTACGTCCCATCGCCGGGCGACAGCTCCATCGCCCTGAACATCGCCGAGCTGGATCTGCGGGGCCTCGGTCCCAAGGTGGACGTCTCCCGGGACGTCAACGA
>JAPUIV010000150.1 GCA_027296665.1 Acidobacteriota bacterium
GATTTGCGCCCGCCGTGGCCCGAGATCCTGCGCCGGGCCGCGATGCTCGAGGGGTTCCCGCGCCACCTCTCGGTCCATTGCGGCGGGGTCGTCCTGGTGCCCGACGAGGTCAGCCGGTACGTGCCGGTGCAGCTCGCCGCCAAGGGGGTGCGGATCATCCAGTGGGAGAAGGACCAGGCGGAGGAGGCCGGCCTCGTCAAGATCGATCTCCTCGGCAACCGGTCGCTCGCCGTGATCCGTGACTCCCTGGCCGCCGTCGAGGAGAACTCCGGGACGCGCATCGTCTACGAGCGGTTCAACCCGCTCGAGGATCTCCGCACCCGGGAGCTGGTGCGCGACGGCGACACCATCGGCGTCTTCTACGTCGAATCGCCCGCCATGCGGCAGCTGCAGCAGAAGACCCGCTGCGGCGACTTCGAGCATCTGGTCATCCACAGCTCGCTGATCCGGCCGGCGGCGAACGACTACATCCGCGAGTATGTCCGGCGGCTGCGGGGCGGCAGCTACACCCCGCTTCACCCGATCCTCGATCGGGTCCTGGGGGAGACGTACGGGATTATGTGCTATCAGGAGGATGTCGCGCGGGTGGCGATCGAGATGGCCGGGTTCGATGACGCCGAGGCCGATGGCCTGCGCAAGGTGCTGTCGAAGAAGTGGGCCGGCCGGCGGCTGGAGGATCTATCGGAGCGGTTCCACGCCGGCGCGGCGCGCCGCGGCATCACGCCCCGGGTGGCCGGCCAGGTCTGGGAGATGATCCTGTCCTTTTCCGGCTACTCCTTCTGCAAGGCGCATTCCGCCTCCTACGCCATGGTGTCGTTCAAGTCGGCCTACCTCAAGGCGCACTACCCGGCGGAGTTCCTGGCGGCGGTGATCTCGAACGGCGGCGGGTACTATTCCGCCTTCGCCTACATCTCCGAGGCGAGGCGGATGGGGCTTGATATCCTCCTGCCGGATGTCAACGAGAGCGAGCGGCGTTACACCGGGCGGGACCGGGCCCTGCGGGTGGGGTTGATGCAGGTGAAGTCGATGCGGGAGGAGAGCCTCGCGGCGATCGTCCGGGAGCGGAACCGCGCCGGGCCGTTCCTGTCGTTCGACGAGTTCCTCAAGCGCGTCGCCATCGATCCGTCCGACGTGAAACTGTTGATCCGGGCCGGGGCGATCGACTCGATCGCCGGCCGGGCGACGCGCCCCGATCTGATCTGGCGGCTGCACCGCTGGACGGCGGACCGGAAGAGCCGGAAGGGGGAGGTGTTCTTCTTCGCCGCCGACGGTCCCGCGATCCTGCCGCGCGGGCCGCGCTACTCCCCGGCGAAGGTCCTGCGGGACGAGATCAAAACGTTGGGATTTCTGGTCAGCCGGCATCCGTTGGCGCTTTACCGCGGCGCCCTCGCGGCGCTCGACCACGTCCCGGCAATCGACCTGGCGAAACATGCCGGGAAGCGGGTCCGGACCATCGGCTGGCTCATCACCGGCAAGGTGGTCGAGACCAAGCGGGGCGAGCCGATGGAGTTTCTCTCCTTCGAAGACACCACCGCAATCTACGAAACCACCTTCTTCCCGCGCGCCTACGCCCGCTTCTGCAACATCCTGACCACCACCCGTCCGTTCCTTCTCGAGGGACGGGTCGACGAGGATTTCGGCGCGGTCACCCTGACGGTGGAGAACGCCAGGCTACTGGGGATCTCGGAGGGGATCGGCAAGGGATCGAATCGCTGCCCCGTAACCCAGGCAGGTGCCTCGCGTCCGGCGGGGATGAAGTTTGGCTGAAGCTCCGGCAGGGCGGCCCGGGCGCGGGGCGCCGGCGAAACGATCACTCGTCTCCGTAGATGAAGACGTGCGGTTCGCCGTGGGTCGAGATGTAGCCGCGATACATTCCCTCGGTGTTGAACGGCATGGCGATGTGGCCGTCCTTGTCCATCGCGATGATCCCACCCCTGCCGCCGAGCCCGGTGAGCTTTTCGTGGATCACTTTTCTGGCCGCTTCGGCCAGCGGCAGGCCGGCATACTCCATCAGGGCGGAGACGTCGTATCCGACCAGATTCCGCATGAAGTATTCCCCCTGGCCGGTGCCGGAGACGGCACAGGTGTCATTGTTGGCGTAGGTGCCGGCGCCGATGATCGGCGAGTCGCCCACCCGCCCGTACAGCTTGTTGGTCAACCCGCCGGTGGAGGTGCCGGCGGCCAGGTTGCCGCGCGCGTCGAGGGCGAGGGCGCCGACGGTGCCGAATTTCTTCCAGTCGTCCTTTCGGGGATTGGTTGAGGATTTTTCCTTCGCCTTCTGCAGGGCGTCCCAGCGCCGCTGGGTGAAGAAATATGCGGGATCAACGATCTCCAGCCCTTGCTCGGCGGCGAACTTCTCGGCGCCCCGGCCGGCGAGGAGCACGTGTTGGGAATGTTCCAGCACGGCCCGGGCCGCCCGGATCGGATTCTTGATGGTGGTCACGGACGCCACCGCCCCGGCGTTTCTCTCCGCCCCGCTCATGATCAAGGCGTCCATCTCATTTTTCCCCTCGTTGGTGAACACCGCTCCCTTGCCGGCGTTGAACAGCGGGGAGTCTTCCATGATGCGGATCGCGTGTTCGACCGCGTCCAGGCTACCGCCCCCCTCTTCCAGGATGGCGAAGCCGCTCTCCAGGACCCGGGAAAGGATCTCCCGGTATTGCCGTTCCCGTTCCGGGGTGATCTCTTTTCTGGACATCGTTCCCGCCCCGCCGTGAATCACCAGGGTGATGCCGGGGGCGGTTCGGGCCTGCCCGGTCTCCCCGCAGGCGCAGAGAAGGAGAGTGCATGCCGCAATGAGCAGGTTCGATATCGGGCGGGATCCGGTTTTCATCGTTACCTCGATCGGGAAGATAGGGCCGGAACGGTGCGCTTTTTCCTCCGGGTGGAGGGCCGGCGGCGCGCGGTCGGTTTTTCCCGGTCGAGGAACTCGACGTCGGGATACCGGGCGAACCGTTTCTTCATGACCCGGATCGCCTCCGGGTGGTTGTCGATGAGGAGGAAGTCCCGGCCGAGGCGGTGCGCCGCTTCCCCCGTGGTGCCCGAGCCGGCGAAGAAATCCAGAACGGTGTCCTCGGGGTGCGAGGAGGCGAGGAGGATTCTCTTAAGAATCCCCAGCGGTTTTTGCGTGGGATAACCGGTTCGCTCGGAACTGTTGGTCGGCACGATGGTATGCCACCAGGTGTCGGTCGGGAGCTTGCCCCGCGCCGCCTTTTCCCGGCCGGCGAGGTTCGGCGCCATGTAGGGAATCCTGTCGATCTCGTCGGGGTTGAAGGTATACTCCCCGGCGCGGCGGGCGTAGACCAGGATGTTGTCGTGCTTGGGCGGCCATTTCCGCCGGGTCTTGCCGCCGTAGTCGTAGGCCCAGATCACCTCGTTCAGGAAACATTCCCGCCCGAAAATAATGTCGAGAAGGATCTTGCAGTAGTGAACCTCCCGGTAGTCGAGATGCAGGTACAACGTTCCGGTCGGTTCCAGAAGCCGGTATGCCTCGCGCAGGCGCGGTTCCAGGAAGGCGAGGTAGTCGTCGAACAGGTCGGAGAAACTGATGGTGCCGATCCGGGTGGTGTCGTACCGCCGGCCCTGAAATCCGGTGCGATCCCCCCGTTCCGCACGGCGGGTCCGGAGCCGGGTGTGTTCCTGGATCTTGCCGGTGTTGAAGGGGGGATCGATGTAGATCAACTGGACCGAGGCGTCCGGCATCGTCTGGAGAATCGGCAGATTGTCTCCGAGGTAGACCCGGTTCAAAGGTTACCCTTTCCCTTCCGCAATTTCCCGGCGCGAACGGCCCCGAAGATCAGTCCGTCCACGATGCCGAACACCAGTCCGGCCCCGATCCAGCGAACCTGCCCGGTCCATGCGGCCGCGGCGGCGCCGGTGAGAAACCCGATCCCCCCTCCCAGCACGATGCCGAGGCCGATCGACAGATTGCCTCGTCTCCTGCTCCGGCCGGTCTGATGGGGGTCGTGCATCTCCAACTCGATAAAGAAGTTTTCGCCGGGGGGAAGTCTACCATGGAGGCAGAGGGGAAAGGGGGGGGACCCCCTTGTATTGGCAAATCGGCTTACTGTGGTATAATTTCCCCCTACTCGAAGGGAATCCTTTGCGATTAGTTCCCATCTAAATAGACTCCCAATGCGGGTCGCGCCGGGACCGGTGATGATACCCGCATGCCAGAACACAACCCAGGCCTGGGAGTGACGCGCGCGCCGGATTCGATCCGGGGGGCGGAGGTTGGATGAAATCCCAGATACATCGGCTAGGCGATGTCCTAGATGATTACTGTACCGGATGCCGGTTGCTCATGAACCACGCCGTCGTGGGGATGGTTGAAGAGAAGATCAAGAAGGTCCGATGCCAGACCTGCATGCTGGAGCACGCCTACCGTTTTGGCAGGTTGCCGAAAAAAAGGGACACCAAGGCGGCCCTGTACAAGAAAGTGAGTGAGTCGGCTCCCCGGGAGAGCCCAAAAGATTCCGCCCAGGAGGCGGGCCAGAACTCCGATGAGTCGAACCGGCGCCCGCGCAGCCACTCCCTGGCGGCGCAACTGGGAGTGAGGAAGCAGCGGCCGACCGAGGTGATCAGTCCCTCGGTTCAGGACCAGCCCCCGCGCGGCCGGCCGAACCGGTCACAGCGGCCGGGGGGACAGGCCCGCCGGCAGCGCAAGGATTCCATGGTGGACCCCCATGGGTGGATGGGGAAGGGGAAGCTCCATTTCGGAAAGAAGGACCGGAACCGCGGCCCGCGCAACCGGGGACGGCGTTAACCGGGATTTCTCGCAGGAGGGCACTGATGACGATGCATCGCCGCCGGAGATTCCAGGACGGGGATTTTGTTGGCGGGCTGATCATGGTCGGGATCGGGACCTATTTCCTGCTCAGGGAGTTCGGGTACCTGTGGCCGCTGCACAAATTCTGGCCTGTCATTTTGATCATCATTGGAATCGCCCTGATCGCCGGCTCCATTCGGAGCGGGGGCCGGAGGCCCGGGGCCGGGTTTCCCGATTCCCACGATCTCCCGCCTCCCGCGGAGCCGAAATAAGTGCAATTCAATGCCTGGCGGGATCTGGTCCGAAGAAACCCCCGGGTCGACGGCCTGACCTTCATCGCATTCGATACGGAAACCACCGGGATGTGGTCTCCCGACCGCCTGGTGGAGATCGCCGGGGTGAAGTTCCGGGGTGGCAAGATCCTGGACGAGATCTCCCTCCTGATCGATCCCTGCATGCCGATCCCGCCCGAGACGACCTTGATCCACGGCATCACCGACGCGATGGTCCGCGGCGAGTGGAAGGCTCCGGGCGCCTTGCGGGAATTTTTCGAGTTTTCCCGGAACGCCATCTGGATCGCCCACAATGCTCCGTTCGATGCCGGGGTGATTGCCGGGGAGACCTTCCGGGCCGGTTGCCTGCCGCCGGAAGGCCCGATCCTGGATACCTTGCGAATGTCGAGGAAAACCTTGCCGGCATCCCGCCACTCGCTCGAGACATTGGTCCGGGAACTGGATCTGCCGCCGGAGAATCACCACCGGGCCCTCCCCGACTCGCGCCACGTGTTCCGGTTGTTTGGCCGGATCTGCCAGAAGGTCGATGAGGGCGGGAATCCAACTCTGTCCGGGATCATGGAGATCAACGGCGAGGAGATCACCCTCGGAAAATATCTGCCCGAGTGTCCCGACCTGCCGGAGGAGTTCGAACCGTTGCGGGAGGCCTCGTTGTCGGAGACGCCGGTGTCGATCCTGTACGCTCCTTCCGGCGGGAATGCCGGGTACCGTACGGTAACGCCCAGGCTGTTCTATCGGCGCAAGGAGGTGATCTACATGGAGGCGACCTGTCATGCCTCCGGTAGCAGGAAATGTTACCGGCTCGATCGGATCCGGAAGTTTCACTCGGCGGCCGAGGAGGGATGATGCCCGGGGAAAAGGGGGGAACAACCCCGAAAAAGACGCAGGCGTTGCGGTTGAACATCGCCGAGGCGGTGGCGCGGGGAGTCTATGCCAACAGCATGATGATCACGCACACCCGCGAGGAGTTCCTGCTCGACTTCATCAACGCCTTCCCTCCGCGGGCGACGGTGGCGGCCCGGGTGATCACCAGCCCCGGCCACCTGAAGAGGCTGATCAAAACCTTCCGGGAAAATCTGGAGAAGTTCGAAGGGAAGTTCGGCTCCATTCCGGAAGCGGCCGCCCCGCCGAAAACGCCAGCGACGCCTTCGGCGGCCGGGAAGGGGAAAACTCCCCAGGGGCTGCCGTTGAACATCTCGGATTCGATGGCAAGGGGGGCTTATTCCAACAGCATCATGGTCAGCCACACCCGCGAGGAGTTCATCATCGATTTCCTCAGTGCCTTTCCTCCCCAGGCGACGGTGACCGCCCGGGTGATCACCTCTCCCGGCCATCTGAAACGCCTGATCCGGACCCTCCGGAAGAACCTGGAAAAATACGAGGGGAAGTACGGGCCGATCCTCGATTCGGCGGCCTCTCCCGATCTTCCCGGCGACGGATACGTCATGTGAGGGAGGAATATCGGGGCGGCCGGGACTGTTCTACCCGGTGAGGAGGCGGAATGAAGCTGGTTCCCATGCTCTTTTTGCTGGCCGCCGGATGGGCCGGACCGCTGTCCGGCGATGCCCCGGCGGCCGGTTTCGATCATTCCCATCAGCAGTGGGACGCGCTCCTGAAGCGGTATGTGGTCGGATCGACGGTGCGGTATCGGGTCTGGGCCCGGGACCGCGGCGGGCTCGACGTTTACGTGCGCTCCCTCGCCCGCGTGACCGGCGAACAGTTCGAACAGTTCACCGGACCGCAGAAACTCGCCTTCTGGATCAACGCCTACAACGCCTTCACGGTACAGGTGGTGCTCGACCATTACCCGATCCGTCCCCACTTGCTTTCCCTCTCCCCGGCCAACAGCATTCGCCAGATCTCCGGCGTCTGGGATGATTTCTATCTGGAGGCCGGCGGCGGAAGGTACAGCCTGAATCAGATCGAGCACGAGATCCTGCGCGCCGAGTTCGGCGAGCCGAGGATCCACGTGGCGATCAACTGCGCCTCGGTTGGCTGCCCGCCGCTGCGGCAGGAGGCCTTCCAGGCCTCCCGGATCGAGGCACAACTGGCCGACCAGGCGGAGCGGTTCGCCCGGCTCCCCCTCCATGTGCGTCTGGATCGGGGCAAGAAGATCCTGTATGTTTCCAAGATCTTTTCCTGGTTCGGCGGCGATTTCATCGGAAACTATTCCTGGGAGGGGCCGGGCCGGCTCGATGCTGGGGACCGGGCGGTCCTCGCCTTCCTGCACCGGCATCTCCCTCCCGAGGAGAGGAGTTTCCTGGAGTCGACGCCGGTGAAGATCCGGTATCTCGATTATGACTGGCATCTCAACGAAACGGAGGAGGAATGAAACCAACAGGCAGATTCCCGCTGGCGGGACCGGCGCGGATCTGGATCTCCATGGCGATTTTTCTGGCGCTGCCGCTCACCGGCCGGGCTCAGGAGACGGAACGCGAGTTCGAGAAGGAGTTGATCGACGGAGACTACATGTACACCGTTCTGGGACCCGACGCGATCCCCGCCGTCGACGACCCGGTCTTTGTCTCCCGCGAGGAGGCGGAGTCGTTCATGGATGACGGTGAGCCGGTCATCGGATTGTTGATCGACGGCGAGGCGCGGGCCTATTCCTTGTACCATCTCGACCATCACGAGATCGTCAACGACACGGTCGCCGGCCGCAAGGTCGCCGTCACCTGGTGACCGCTGGTGAATGCGGGCATAGTTTATGCCCGCGAGATCGGCGGCCGGGAATATACCTTCGGGGTGTCGGGGAAGCTGTGGCGCGACGCCCTGGTGATGTACGATCGCCAGTCGGAAAGCCTGTGGAGCCAGGTCGATGGCCGCGCCTTCCGGGGCCCCCGGGAAGGCGAGATCCTCGAGCATATCCCCTCCGTCCAGACCACCTGGGGGAAGTGGAAGAAACTCCATCCCCAGACCCTGGTCCTGAAGAAGGAATCGGAATTCACCAGTACCCGTTACGAGAAATATTTCACCGATCCCGATCGGATCGGCGTGTTCGGCAACCCCTTGAAGGACGAACGCCTCGGCGGCAAGGTGGAGATCGTCGGGGTGCGCGCCGGCGGCAAGCAGATGGTGTTCCCCCTGGAGGCCCTCCGCGCCGCCGGCCTGGTCAACTCCCGGGTGGGGGAGACGGAGATCCTTCTCCACGCCGACCCGCAGACCGCCTCGGTCCATGCCTTTTCCCGCATGACCTCACGGGGAGTCTTGAATTTTTCGAAGATTGCCAAGAAGAAAAGAAAGGGCTGGATCCGGGACCGGGAGACCGGGACACTCTGGGATCCCCGGACCGGCCAGGCGGTCAAGGGGAAGATGCGGGGAACCCAACTGGACGAGATCTCCGCCACCAAGGTCTTCTGGTTTGCCTGGGCGGCCTTCTTTCCCGGATCCGAGATCTGGACTCCGGAGACCGAATCCGCGGAGGAGGGCTCGCCCGCCACTTCCTCTTAGGGCGGGGAGCCCGGGGCTCCCCGCCGGGGGACAAGGGGTCAGTTGGTGCTGACAGGGATCTTCTTGGTCTTGGAAGACTCGGACTTCGGCAGGGTCACGTCCAGGATGCCGTCCTGGTAGGTGGCCGAGATCTTTTCCGGGTCGACCGTCACCGGCAGGTGGAAGCTGCGGCTGAAGTTCCCGTACAATCTCTCCAGACGGTAGGAGTTCTCGTCCTGGAAATCCTTTTCCCGCTTCCGTTCTCCCTTGAGGGTGAGGACGTTCTTCTCGATCTGGATATCGATATCACCCTTTTTCAGACCAGGCAGCTCGGCCTGCAGCCTGAGGTTGTCCCCCTCCTCGAAGATGTCGACCGAGGGGAGCCAGCTTCCCGACTCCTCGCCGTTGAACCGGGTGGGAAAGTCGAACATACGATTCATCCGATCCTGAAGGGACACGAATTCGCCGAAGGGATTCCATCTCACTAAAGTCATTTTTTATTCCTCCTTTTAGTGTGTGTCTTCATGTAAACTATGGGGACAATAGGATTTATCTGTTTTCCCAATGTCCTTCGATATAGATTGTAATATCTTAGTACGTTCAAATCAAGTAATCTTATAGTTTTTTATCATATTAGAAGGCCTGAGAGGAACCAAAGGGAATGAAGAACACCAAACCTACTCCGTCTCTCTTTTTTCCTGAGAGCGGTCTCATCTCCCTCCTCCTGGCCTGCCTCTCCATCTCGCTGGCCTCCTGCGGGCGGGAAACCTCCCATCGATTGATGACCTTCCAGGAGTACAGGGAGATCGACCATCCGGTTCCCTACATACTCCGCCTCGAACAGGGGGAGAGGGGACTTCTCTATTTCGGCGCGCGGCACGTCTTCGATCCCGCCGATCCCCAGATCGACGCCATCGAACGGATGTGGGAAGAGTTCCATCCCACCGTTGCCTTCAACGAGGGTGGGAATCCACCCGTTCTGGCGACCCGGGAGGAAGCGGTGGGGCGGATCGGAGAGCCGGGATGGGTCCGGTTTCTCGCGGCCCGGGATGGGGTACCGGTTTTCAGTCTGGAGCCGGAACGGGAGGTGGAAACGGCCCATCTGGTCCGGCGGTTCACCCCCGAGGAGGTCAAGGTTTTCTACATTCTGCGGCAGATCCCCCAGTGGCGAAATAGCCGGGATCCGCGGCCATTGGCCGATCGCCTGGAAAACATGATCGGGGGGCTTTCCCTGATCCAGGAACTTGCGGGGGCGCCCCGGGATTATGGAGAGCTGGCGGAATCCTGCGTGCGTGTCGTTCCGGAGATCCCGGACTGCCTGGCGATCACCCGGGAGTGGTTCGATCCGGTACCCGATGTCCGTAAAGGGATCACCAATGACATCTCGGCCGAGGCGAGCTGGTTCCGGGACCTGCACATGCTGGATCTCCTGATCGACAGGGTCCGGAGGGGGGAGCGGGTATTCGCGGTGGTCGGAGCCAGCCACGTGGTGATGCAAGAGAGGCCCCTTCGCCGCGCCCTGGAACCGAAATAAAAAATCCTGCATTGATTCGGTGCGCGCTGCCCCGGTAAACCGGCTATAATCACCCTTCCTATGACACCCGATGCCCCCTTCTCCGCCGGATACCGCCGTGTCCGCGGCCGGCTGGTGCTCGCCGACGGTAAGTCCTTCGCGGGGCGATCGTTCGGCGCCGGCGAGGGTACCGGCGGTGAAGTCGTTTTCAACACCGGCATGGTCGGCTATCCCGAGGCGTTGACCGATCCCTCCTACCGCGGCCAGATCCTGGTGTTCACTTTCCCGTCGCTGGGGAATTACGGCGTGCCGATGGACGGCGGCGGCGATGGCCTGGGGATGATGTTTGAATCGGATCGGATCCAGGTCAGCGGCGTGATCTGCGCCCGTTACTCCGAGGAGTTTTCCCACCATCAGGCGGTCCGGAGCCTGGAGAACTGGCTGGAAAGCTCCGGCATTCCCGCCCTGACCGGAATCGATACCCGCGCGCTGACACAGCACCTGCGGAACCACGGCACCTTGCTCGGCCGGATCGAGTTCGGAAGGAGCGAACCGTCTGCCTGGGTTGACCCGAATCGGCGGAACCTGGTCCGGGAGGTGTCCTGCCGCGAGCCCCGGGTATTCGGCCGCGGGCGCATCGAAATCGGGTTGATCGACTGCGGCGCCAAGTACCAGTTGATCCGGGACCTCCTGCGTCATGATTGCCGGGTGACGGTATTGCCGTGGAATACCCCCTTCCCGCGAGTGCGCGGGATGGCAGGGGTCGTTCTGAGCAACGGACCGGGCAATCCGAGAATGGCGCGGTCCTCGATCGAGGCGGTGAAAAAGATGATGGGCGCGAAGATTCCCATACTCGGGATCTGTCTCGGCCACCAGCTCCTGGCGCTGGCGGCCGGCGCCCGGACCTTTAAGTTGAAGTTCGGCCATCGTTCCCACAACCAGCCCTGTCTCGATCTTCGCACCGGCCGTTGTTACGCCACCAGCCAGAACCACGGCTTCGCCGTCGACCCGGATCGGTTACCCGGCGATTGGGAGGAGTGGTTCCGGAACGCCAACGACGGGACCAATGAGGGGATCCGGCACCGCCGGCTGCCGTTCCGATCGGTCCAGTTCCATCCCGAGGCCCATCCCGGGCCGGGCGGAACGGAGTGGATACTCGAAGAGTTCTTCGCGGCGATCTCCTAGGAGGCATTTCCTTGAACAACCAGCGGCGCGTCATTCTCCTCGGCTCCGGCGCCCTGAAGATCGGGGAAGCGGGGGAGTTCGATTACTCCGGCTCCCAGGCGATCCGCGCCCTCAAGGAGGAGGGGTACGAGGTCTGGCTGGTAAACCCGAACATCGCCACCATCCAGACTTCCCCCGGCCTGGCCGACCGGATCTTCCTGGTTCCGGTGGAACCCAGTTTCGTCGCCCGGATCATCGCCCGGGGCCGTCCGGGAGGAATCCTGCTGTCGTTCGGCGGGCAGACCGCCTTGAATTGCGGACTGGCCCTGCACCGATCGGGTGTGCTGGGCCGATACGGGGTGCGGGTCCTCGGCTCCTCAATAGAAACGATACGCAAGACCGAGGATCGGGAGAAGTTCCGCGACGAGATCCTTTCGATCGGATTGAAGGTGCCGCTGAGCTTGGTGGCCGGAAATTCCCGGGAGGCGGCCGCGGCGGCCCGCCGGATCGGGTTCCCGGTGCACGTCCGGACCGCTTTCTCGCTGGGCGGGTTCGGCTCCGGCGTGGCCCGGACTGAGCGCGAGCTGGAGAAAATGGTAGCGAGAGGACTTTCCGCCGCCCCCCAGGTCGTGGTGGAAGAGGATCTCTCCGGCTGGAAGGAGATCGAGTACGAGTTGGTGCGGGATGCCCGGGACAACTGCATCGCGGTCTGCAACATGGAGAACCTCGATCCGATGGGGGTCCATACCGGCGATTCGATCGTCGTCGCGCCGTCGCAGACCTTGTCGAACCGCGAATACTTCCAGCTGCGCGCCATCGCCTTTCGCGTCATCCGCCGTTTCGGTGTGATCGGGGAGTGCAACATCCAGTTCGCCCTGGACCCGGTTTCCGGAGACTACCGGATCATCGAGGTGAACGCGCGCCTTTCCCGGTCCTCCGCCCTCGCCTCCAAGGCGACCGGCTATCCCCTGGCCCGCATCGCCGCCAAGATCGCCGTCGGCCATTCGTTGCCCGAGCTGAAGAACTCCATGAATGATGCCACCACCGCCTGCTTCGAGCCGGCCCTCGACTACCTGGTGGTGAAGATCCCGAAATGGGATCTCACGAAATTCGACCGGGCCATGTTCATCCTCGGCAGCGAGATGAAATCGGTGGGCGAGATCATGGCGGTGGGGCGCAGCTTCGAGGAGGCACTCCAGAAGGGATGCCGGATGCTGGGGGACGGAATCCGCGGGCTGGTAGGCAACCGCCTGCCGTCCGGCGTCCCCGGTTTCGGGATGGGGGCGCCAACGCCGTGGCGGATCTTTGCCCTGGCCGAGGCGATCCAGCGCGGTGCCGGTATCGCCGGATTGAGCCAGCGAACCGGCATCGACCCGTGGTTTCTGCAAAAGATTGCCCATATTTGCCGGGTCGAACAATTGCTCCGTGAGAACTCCTGGCCGCCGCCCGGCGATCTTCTCCGCGAGGCCAAGGTCGCCGGATTCTCCGACGGCCAGATCGGCGCCCTCCATGGCAAGGAGGCCGACGCGGTCCGCTCCCTGCGGCGGCGGCGGGGTATCCTGCCGGTGGTGAAGCAGATCGATACCCTGGCGGCCGAGTATCCGGTGCGGACCAACTACCTCTACCTCACCTACGGCGGTGACAAGGATGATCTTCCGCCGGCGAAGAAAAACCGCAAGGTTCTGATCCCGGGGTCGGGCCCGTACCGCATCGGCTCCAGCGTCGAGTTCGACTGGTGCTGCGTCTCGGCGGCGCAGTCGCTCCGGCGCATGGGGTACGAGCCGGTGGTTGTGAACTGCAATCCGGAAACAGTCTCCACCGACTACGATGCCGGGCATACCCTGTATTTCGAGGAGTTGACGGTCGAGAGGATCCTCGACATATGGGAAAAGGAACGGCCCCTCGGCTGCCTCCTGGCCTTCGGCGGGCAGATTCCGAATAGCCTGGCAATGGAGTTCCGCCGCCGCGGCCTGCGGGTCTTCGGAACCGATCCCGCCGATATTGACCGGGCCGAGGACCGCAAGAAGTTCTCCTCCCTGATCGACCGGCTCGGTGTCGATCAGCCCAGGTGGATCCAGGCCGGATCGAGGCGGGAGGCGAAGCGTTTCGCCCGCCGGGTCGGATATCCGGTCCTGGTGCGGCCTTCCTATGTTCTGTCGGGCTCGGCCATGCGGGTGGCCGCCGATCCCGACCAGTTGGGGTTGTACCTCGAGGGGGCGGCCGACGTTTCCCTCGATCATCCCGTGGTGGTGTCGAAGTTCATCGTCGGGGCCAAGGAACTGGAGGCCGACGCGGTCGCCTCGAACGGCCGGATCCTTGCCGTCGCGGTGATGGAACATGTGGAAAATGCCGGCGTGCATTCGGGCGATGCCACGGTGGTGTTCCCACCGCAGAAGACCTATCTGGAAACGGTGCGGCGGATCCGGAAGATCACCGGCCGGATCGCGCGGGCGCTGCGGATCACCGGTCCCTTCAACATCCAGTTTCTCGCGGTCGACAACCAGGTCATGGTGATCGAATGCAATCTCAGGACCTCGCGGTCCTTTCCCTTCGTCTCCAAGGTGAGTGGCTGCGACCTGGTCGATCTGGCCACCCGGGCCATGATGGGGGAGGAAGTGGAGCCGCTGGCCTGGTCGATGCTCGACCTGAACCACGTCGGCGTCAAGGCGCCGCAGTTCTCCTACGCCCGCATCAAGGGGGCCGACCCGGTCCCCCGGGTCGAGATGGCCTCCACTGGCGAGGTCGGTTGCCTCGGCGATGACCTGACCGAAGCCTTTCTCAAGGCGATCCTGGCCACCGGGTTCCGCATTCCGACCCGGCGCCAGGTGCTCCTGTCGATCGGGACGATGCAGGACAAGGTCCGATTTCTCTCCTCCGCCCGGGTGCTGCGCGGGCTCGGCTTTCAGATCTTCGCGACCCGGAACACCTCCCGGTTTCTCGCCTCGCAGGGGATCGAAAACATCCGCCTGTACAAGATCCACGAGAGGCGCAAACCGAGCCTTCTCGAATCGATCGAGCCGAAAAAACTCGATCTGATCATCAACATTCCCCGGAACACCGACCGGCGCGAGATGAGCGACGGCTATCAGATCCGCCGCCGCGCCGCCGATTTCGGTATTCCCCTGGTGACCAACCTCCAGCTGGCCGAGCTTCTCGTCAAGGCGATCGCCCAGAAGGGCCTGGACGATCTGCACGTGAAAGCCTGGGACGAATATCTGGATCCCCGGCCCGTTTCCCCCGCCCCGGTCTCCGCATCCTCTCCCCGTCCTTTTCCCGGTTCGCGGCCCCTCTTTCTTTCAGATCTGTAACTGGCGCGGGTTTCCAGCCCCTTTTACTTGACGGTTCCGGGGGCCGGTCCATATATTCCAACCAGGATCCTGGCACTCTTCGGACCGCAGGAGATCGGATTTTGGCCATGAAACCGACCGGAAAAAGGCTTTCCGCACAGCATGTCTTCTACCGGAACACCCACGCAAAATTACCCGTCATCACGCATGGGAAGGGGATCTACCTGTACGACAACAAGGGGAACCGGTACCTCGACGGCGCCGGCGGGGCGGCGGTGGTATGTCTGGGACATGGGAACCGCCGGATCATCGAGGCGATGCATGAACAGGCGGGCAAGATCGCATTCTGCCATCTGTCGGCCTTCAGCAACGAACCGATCCTGGAGCTGTCCAACGAGATCTGCAAACTGACCCCGGAGGGCCAGAACCGCGTCTACTTTACCTCGGGAGGATCCGAGGGAGTGGAGACCGCCATCAAGCTTGCCCGCGCCTATCACGTGGAACGCGGCCGGCCGCAAAAATTCCGCATCATCTCACGGTCCATTTCCTACCACGGATCGACGATCGGCGCCCTGTCGATGACCGGTCATCACAAGCGGCGAGCCAAGTATCTGCCCATGCTGATCCCGTTTCCCCGGATCAGCACCTGTTATTGCTACCGGTGCCCCTTCCACCTGAGTCCGAAGTCCTGCCATATCGAATGCGCCTGGGACCTGGAACGGGCCATCCTGGCGGATGAGCCGGAGACGATCGCGGCCTTCATCGTGGAGCCGGTGATCGGGTCCTCCGCTCCCGCCGTTCAGCCGCCGCCGGAGTACTTCCGGATCATCCGCAAGATCTGCAATAAACATGATGTCCTCCTGATCGCCGACGAGGTCATGTCGGGGATGGGGAGGACCGGGAAATTCCTGGCGATGCAGCATTACGGCGTGACTCCCGACATGTCCGTGATCTCGAAGGGGATCAGCAGCGGATACTTCCCGCTCGGGGCGGTCCTGGTCCATCGAGATGTCTTCAAGGTCATCCAACGGTCCCGGACCGGCAAATTCATCCACGGCAACACCTTTGCCGGCAATCCACTCGGATGCGCGGTCGGTCTCGAGGTTCTCAAGTATCTGAACGAGGAGAAATTGATCGAGCGGGTGGAGGTTCTGGGGAAATACTTCTCCACGAAGTTGAAAAAGTTGAAGCGCCACCCCTTTGTGGGGGATATCCGCTGCCTCGGCCTTCTGGCGGGGATCGAGTTCGTTCGCTCCCGCAAGTCCCGCCGGCCCTTCTTTCCCGACTGGGAGGTAGGCGATCTGGTGGCGCAGCGTTGCCGCGAAAACGGTCTCTACGTCTATCCCGGTGGGGGATCGATGGATAACGAGGCCGGCGACCACATCCTGCTTGCGCCCCCCTACATCATCCAGGAGAAGGAACTGGACCTTCTCGTCGAGATCCTCGACCAGAGCCTGGCGGAGGTAACCCGCGAGCTCGAGATACGCCTGGAAGAGCTGAGGAAGAACCCTCCTGGCAAGGTCCTCCCCATGCCCCGCCGCCGCCGGTAACCCCCTCTCCTCTTTGCCTGAAAAAACTCTTGCGATGGGGAGCGTTTTGGTGTATACTGACCAAGTAGTCAACTTCGAATAATCAACCGGTATCGACCATATAGACGAAATCACCCGGCCAGGCGCTGGAAAACGGATCTTGAGGTGACGGCATGAACCGGATCGAGAGACGAAGGAGAGAGACCCGGCGGAAGATCCTGGACGCGGCCCTGGATCTCTTCTCCCTGAAGGGCCTGAGCCAGACCACCATCGCGGACATCACCGAGCGGGCCGACATCGGCAAGGGCTCCTTTTATGAGCACTTTGAGGCCAAGGACGATCTGATCCGCCACCTACTGCGCGACGGGTACGACGATCTTCTCGGGATCATCGAATCGAAGATCTCGACCCTGGAGGATCTGCAGAGCCGGGCGGCCGAGGTGCTTCGCGTCCAATGGGTCCACTCCACCCGGGATCGGCGGTTTTTCCGGTTCATTCACCAGGTCCGCGGTCTTCTCAAACTCAAGGTGGTAGGCGAGGAGAGGGATCTCATCGGCCTGGAGTTCCGCAGGTTCGTCAACCGGTTGATTGACATTCTTCTGGCGCCGGCAGACCGGGATCGACCGGAGAAACGGCAGGAGATGGTGGTGGTTGCCTGCGCTCTGGCCGGGACCGTATCCGGTTACCTGTCCTACCGGATGGTCCTGGAAGGAGATGTGCCCGGGGAGGAGGAGTTGCGGATCCTCCAGGATGTCTTGATCCCGGGCCTGCTGAAGGGAAAATTGAAAGGCAAAATCGTAGGGGTGAGGGAAAAACGGATCGCCTCCTGAGGCCGATCCCGAAAATAATAGAAATCGAGGTTTCCGATGAAAGAAAAGTTGCAATCGAGGGGCCGCTTCGTCCGGAAACTGGATCAAGTTGGGCAGCTCACCGAGGCGGAAAAGAAGAGCCTGGCCCCCGTCGGCCAGCGGTTCGTTTTCCGCGCCACGCCGTACTACCTGGGCCTGATCGACTGGGAGGATCCCGGCGATCCGCTCCGCCGGATCGTGATTCCGACCGGGGCGGAGATTGACGAGACCGAGGATGTCCTGGACGCCAGCGACGAGGCCAGCAACACCAAGGTTCGGGGACTGCAGCACAAATACCCGCAGACCGCCCTGTTGCTGGTCACCGAGGTCTGCGCCTCCTACTGCAGGTTCTGTTTCCGCAAGCGCCTGTTCATGGACGACGTCCATGAGACCTCCATGGACATTTCGGAGGGGCTGGAATATATCCGCCGGCATCCCGAGATCAACAATGTCCTGCTGACCGGCGGCGACTCCCTGATGTTGAGCACCAGGAGGCTGGGGGAGATCTTCCGTCAGTTGCGGGAGATCGAGCACGTCCGGATCATCCGGCTGGGAACCAAGGTGCCCGCCTTCGAGCCGTCCCGGATCACCGGGGACGCGGAACTGCTCCGGACGATCGCTAAGTACAGCGAACCGCGGCGGCGGATCTACGTCATGGCGCATTTCAATCATCCGCGGGAGCTGACCGATCTCTCCCGGGAGGCTCTCCGGCTCCTCCTGGAGCACGGCGCCATCGTCGTCAACCAGACCCCGCTCCTGGGTGGTGTCAACGACGACCCGGACACCATCGCCGAGTTGTTCAACGAGTTGAGTTACATGGGGGTGCCTCCCTATTACCTGTTCCAGTGCCGCCCGACGGAGGGGAACGATACCTTCAAGGTGACCCTCGGGACGGGGCTGCGGATCTTCGAGAAGGCCAGGGAAAAGATGAGCGGTCTGGCCAAGCGTGCCCGCTTCTGCATGTCGCATGCCTCCGGTAAGGTTGAGATCCTGGCCATCTCGAACGGCCAGATCATTCTCAAATACCACCAGGCCAAGAACCTACTGGACCGCGATCGTCTCATGGTGCTCCCCCTGAAACCGGACGACTGCTGGCTGGACGACCTGTACCGGCGTGCGGCCGCCTCTCCCGGCCGCGAAGCGGCTGCTCTGCCTTACTGATCGGCGGAGCCTGTTTGGATCTACTCATGAAGCCGGCATCTCGGATCGTTCAGGCAGGAGGAATCCTGCTGTTCTGCGCGGTGGCTGCCGGCCACCCCCGTCCCGCCCTGGCCTTAGAGTTGGGGGCGATCCAGGACGCCGTGATCACCGCCAAGGTGAAGACCGCGATCCTGTTGAACCGGCAGCTCGATTCCTTCCGGATCAATGTCGAGACCCGGAACGCCGAGGTGACCCTGAAGGGCCTGGTCCCCGATGCCCCCCGCCGGGAGCTCGCGGCCGAGATCGCCCGGACGGTGGAGGGGGTTAATGGGGTGGTCAACCGGCTCCGGATCGACCGGGAAGGGGAGGAACCGCCCCCGCCGGAAGATCGGACATTCACCCAGAAGATCCGGGATGCCTCGATTGTTGCCGCCGTGAAGAGCGCCCTCTTACTGCGCAAGGGGATCCGGACCGACCGGATCGAGGTGCGGAGCCAATGGGGAGTGGTCACACTGGAAGGTACGGTCCGCAGCGCGGCGGAGAGAAGCCTGGTTGTCGGCATCGCCGCCGATATGTGGGATGTCCGCGCCGTCCGGGATCATCTCGACTTGATCCGGGATCCGGCTTACCAGGATGTCCCGGAGGAAGGGGAGTCCCGTCTTTCAGACCTTCTGATCACCTCCCAGGTGCAGACCGCCCTGTTGCTGAGCCGCCGCGTCGAGAATTCCGGGATCACGGTCCAGACCGAGGGCGGAACAGTCTCCCTGTCGGGCCAGGTCTCCTCCCGGATGGAACTGAAGGAGGCGGTCCGCATCGCCGCAGGAACCTGGGGGGTCGAAAAGGTCCTGAACCAACTGAAGGTCGTATCCACCCGGAAGGGGGAATTTTGATCGGCGGCGCGCTTTCAACGCTATTATTCCTGTTTTCAATCGCCGGACCCATTGCCGCCGCCGGCCCTCTCCCCGAAACTCCCGCCGGAGGGCGATTGGGCGGAGGCCTGGGCCGGATCGTCGCCCTGGTGAAGGCCCGCGGACCGTTCGATCCATCGGTTCGCGAGCATCTCGAACGGCTGGCCCGGTTCAACCAGGTCGACCTCGATTCCGCCCCTCCCTGGGTACAGGTCCACCTGCTGTTCGACCGGGAAGACTTGAATCCCCTTCGGGCCGCCGGTGGAGAGATCCACGGCAGGATGGGGGAGGTGGTCAGCGTGCGGGTGCCGGTGGACGCCCTGGAAGCGCTCGCCCGGGTGCCGGGAGTCCTCAGTGTGCAGCCGGCCCGGCGGTACAACCTTCACATGGATATCAGCCGTCCGGAGATGGGGGCCGAGGCCGTGACCGATCAGTTCGCCCTTACCGGGGCCGGCACACTGGTCGCCGTGGTCGATACCGGGATCGACATCTTTCACCCCGATTTCCGGAACTCGGATGGATCTACCCGCATCGCCGCCATCTGGGATCAGACCGACGGTTCGGGACTCCCGCCGTCCGGCTTCGCATCCGGCACCTTCTATTCCCGCGCGGATATCGATTTCGCCCTGAGTTTCATGCTGCCGCTGGCAACCGGGGACGGTTTCGGGCACGGCACCCATGTCACCGGCACCGCCGCGGGCAACGGCCGGGGGACGGGGAACGGCGAGCCGAACGGCGTCTATGTCGGGATCGCCCACGCGGCCGACATCCTGGTTGTGCGGGTCTTCGACGACCAAGCCTCCTTCTGCGGTTCTTGTGATCTGGTCGCCGCCCTCGACTTCATCGACCAGCAGGCGACCGCTCTCGGCAAGCCGGTGGTGGTCAACATGAGCCTCGGCAGCCAGTACGGGCCGCATGACGGCACCGAGACCGATGATCTCGCCATCAACGCCTTCACCCGGTTGGGCCGGGCCGTGGTGGTTTCGGCCGGGAACTCCGGCAATTCCGGGATCCATACCGAGGGAGACGCCGTCAACGGCGGCCCCGTCACGGCGCGGAGCTTCTCCATCCCCACCTATACCCCCTCCGGGGGCGACGGCGTCTTCATGAAT
>JAPUIV010000151.1 GCA_027296665.1 Acidobacteriota bacterium
CTGCACTTACATCGGGTATTGTCCGTATAGTGCCGTGGTGTCCGTATAACGTGGTGGCGTCCGGTCCCGTTTCGGCCCCAGGTTGAGGGTTTGCGGGGAGCGGCGGATACGGGGAACCGAATCTTCTGTCGTGGCGTTTAACATGATCGAGGCTCTCGATCGGACGGGGTGAGGTTCGTTTCCATGATCCAGCCGGGCGGAAAACGTCTGCTCGATTCCGGCCGCTACCTGGGCCGGGCGGTGTCGCGCCTGCGGGCGCCGGGGCTGCACCTGAACCTGTCGTCGTACCGGCAGGGTCAGAGCCTGGCGACCCACGCGCACCGCAATGCCCATTTCTGTTTGGTGATGGATGGCGCCTACACCGAACGGATCGAAGGCCGCAGCCTCGACCGCAAGCCGGCCGACCTGATGTTCTACCCGCCCGGGGTCAGCCACTCGGAGACCCACCGGAGCGCAGGGCGGCATTTCCTCATCGAGATCGACCCGGACCTGTTCGGGAAATTCGGAGACTCGAGGCCGTGTCTCGACACCCCGGTTGCCTTCGCCGGCGGCCGGACTGGGTGGACGGCGGTGCGGCTGTATCGGGAGTTCCGCACCCGCGATCGGTTCTCGGCGCTGTCAATGGAAGGGCTGGTTCTCGAGCTGCTCGCCGAGACGCTGCGGAGTTCGGTCCGAGCGAACTCGTCCGGTTCGGTCTCATCCCCCGGGGCCGATGGCCACCACCCGCCGTGGCTCGATCGGGCCGAGGAGATTCTGCGGACCCGGTTCGTGGAGCCGCCCGGCCTCGCCGCGATCGCCGCGGAGCTGGGGATCCACCCGGTGCATCTGGCACGCCGATTCCGCCGCCGGTTCGGCTGCACCGCGGGAGAATACGTCCGGCGGCTGCGGCTGGAGCGCGCCGAGCGCCAGCTGATCGGGTCGGATCGCCCGGTCGGCGCCATCGCCCACGACGCGGGATTCTTCGACCAGAGCCATTTCACCCGCCTGTTCCGCAGGAAGACCGGCCTGGCGCCGGGCCGCTACCGGAAACTGTTCCGCAACGGTTCCTCCCGTCCCAACGGCTAACCGCGTACAAGATCTCACCCTCCTGCTGCCGTAAGATCTCCCCAGACTCCAATCGGCATTCAGGAGGACTCATGGTTATCAAGCTCCGTCCCGACGTGATCGCGGCCGTCATCGTCGTCATGACCGTCCTTCCCAGCCTGGCCTGCGGCGCCGAAGGTCCGATCAAGAAGGCCATCGGACCGACCCGGGTGGAGGGCAACCTCGAGATCACCCCGATCAAGTTCGCCACCCGCCCCGACTCCCCCGTCAAGAAAACGATCAAGGCGGAGGAAGGGCGCCTGACGGTGCCGGAGAACCGCTCGAATCCGACCGGCCGTAAGGTCAAGATCCATTTCGTGCGGTTCGCCGCCAACGGCCAGACCCCCGGCTACCCGACCGTCCATCTCGCCGGCGGCCCCGGCGGCAGCGGCACCTACTCCTCGGCCGGCGACCGCTTTCCGCTGTTCCAGCGGATGCGTGAGGTCGGCGACGTCATCGCCCTCGATCAGCGCGGCGTCTACCTGTCGGAGCCGTACATGGTCTGTCCCGGGTCGTGGGACTACCCGCACGATAAACCCTCCGATCCCGACATCCTGGCCGCGGCGATAGCACCGTTTATCAATCAGTGCGTGGCGGAATGGGGTGACAAGGCCGATCTGTCCGCCTACAACACCCGCGAGAGTGCCGCCGACCTCGACGATCTGCGCCAGGCACTGGGAGCCGAGAAACTCAACCTGTGGGGGATCAGCTACGGCACCCATCTCGGTCTCGCATACATCCGGCAGTTTCCGGACCGCGTCAACCGCGCGGTGCTGGCCGGCATCGAGGGTCCGGATCACACATACAAGCTGCCCGGGAACGTCGACCGGGTGCTGATGCGGGTCGCCGAGGCGGTCGCGGCCGACCCGGCGGCGCACGCGGTGCTACCGGACTTCATCGGTAGTTTGAAGGAGTTTCTCGCTCGGGTGGAGAAGGAACCGGTCGAGGTCGAGGTGCAGGATCCGGAAACGAAGGAGGAGCACACCGTCGTGCTCGGGCGGCTCGATTTCCAGAAAGGGCTGTTCGGCGTGCTCGGCGAGCGCAAGGATATCGAGGAGCTGCTGCTCCGGGCGATGCCGGTGCTCCAGGGGGATTACAGCGGTGTCGCGCAGGCAGTCTACGGCAGCCGGCGCAACAACCGCGAGCTCGTCATGTCACTGGCGATGGACTGCGCCTCCGGCGCCACCGCGGCGCGGCGAGAGACGATCCGGCGTCAGGCCGAAACTGCGCTGCTGGGGAATGCACCGAACTATTCACTCACCGCAAAATGCGCCGCCTGGCCGGCGAACGATCTTGGCGACACGTTCCGCAGCCCGGTCCGCTCCGACGTGCCGGTGCTGTTCATCAGCGGCACCCTCGACGGCAAGACGCCGCCGAGCAACGCCATCGAGGTCATGGAAGGGTTCCCCAACGGCCGCCACTTGATCATCGAGGGGGGCTCGCACGACGACGACCTGTTCCTGTCGTCGCCGCGCATCGCCGAGACCATGATCGAGTTCCTGAAGGGCGGGGAGCCCGATTTGAACCCGATCGTCCTGCCGCCGATCCGGTTCCAGGTTCCCTAGGAAAGTGAGTGGGTCGGCTGCTGGGGTTTATTCCGGGGGCTCCTCTGTCGAGGCCCTCCCGCGCCAGGTCGCTTCCTCGTCCGGCTTCCCCGGCCGTGGAACGACTCGCGGATAGCTACGACGGCAAGCGCGACCCTCGCATCCAGCAGTTGATCGATCA
>JAPUIV010000152.1 GCA_027296665.1 Acidobacteriota bacterium
TCGGGAGGGGATCGCCTGTGAGGCCGGGATCCCTGCTGGTTGGGAGTCTGGGGAGCCGATTGACAGATTCTGGTTCGGATCGGATGACCGATTTGGTACTATTTCCTCGAAATGAATACGGAGAAGAAAAAAGGTATCTGCGGGATCTGCCCCGCCGGTTGCTGGGTGGAGCTGGAAATGAGGGAAGGGAGGATCGTCGGGATCGGTCCCGACACCAGCCACCCCCTCGGGATGATCTGCCGGCGCGGCCAGCACTCCCCGGAAATCGTCTATTCGGAACATCGCCTGAAATATCCAATGAAGCGGACCGGTCCGAAGGGCAGCAATGAATTTGAGCGGATCACCTGGGACCAGGCATATGGCACCATTGTCGAGCGGTTGAATGGGATAAAAGCGGAATCGGGGCCGGAGGCGGTGGCCATCTACACCGGCCGCGGCGCCTTTGAACTGTCACTTTGCGACGTCTTCCAGCCCAAGGGTGTGGCGGTCGGATCGGCCTCGAGCGTGCTGTTCCCGTTCGGTTCGCCCAACACCATGGGGGTCGGGGCTCTCTGCTATGTTTCGTTCGCCATGATCGCTCCCCATGTGACGATGGGCCGGATGTTGATCAACATGTTCACCGACATGGAACATTCCGAGTTGCTGGTGGTGTGGGGTGCGAACCCGGCCACCGACTCGCCGCCGCTGGATATGTACCGGCTCGAAGCGGCCGCCAGGCGGGGGGCCGAGGTGGTGGTGATCGATCCCCGGCGGACCGAAACAGTGGAGATGTGCAACGCGCAATGGATCCCCATCCGGCCAGGGACCGATGGCGCCCTGGCCCTCGGCTTGATCGAAGTGATGATCGACGAGGAGATCTACGACGAGGAATTCGTGGACAAGTGGACCCACGGTTTCGAGGAATTGGCCCGGTATGTCCAGCATTTCCGCCCCGAGGTTGTCGAGCGGATCACCGGTGTGAAAGCGGAAACGATCCGCGCCCTGGCGCGGCGTTTGTGCGAGGCGGGAGGGGCCGCCCCGGTCATGTACACCGGCCTGGAGTATGCCAATAGCGGTATTCAGGCGATGCGGGGCGTGTTCACCCTGTGGGCCCTCGCGGGTCAGATGGATGTCCCCGGCGGTCTCTGTTTCGCCGGAGAGAATTCCCATTTTCCGATCAACCACGACGGGAACATCGCCGCTCCCGATGGTAAACTGGCGATTGCCGCCGACAAGTTCCCCCTCTACAGCCATTATCGCGGTGAATGTCATGCCTCGGGGCTTGTGGATGCCGTTCTCGACGGCAAGCCCTACCCCATCAAGGGCCTGATCATCCATGGCGCCTCCCTGTTGACCTCGTGGCCCGAAACACCCGTCTGGAAAAAGACTCTGTCGTCACTGGATTTTCTGGTCACCATCGATCGCCAGTTGACTGCCGATTCCGCTTTCGCCGACATTGTCCTGCCGGCCACCACTATGTTCGAAATCGAGTCCTACATGACCTATGGCCCGATCTTTCGAATCCGGGAGAAATGCATCGAACCGGTGGGAGAGGCCCGCAACGATTATCTGATCATGGCCGAACTGGCCAGGCGGCTGGGTTACGGCCACCTCTATCCCCAATCGGAGGAGGAACTCCTGAGCCATATATTGAAGGGCAGCGGCTACACTCCGGATCAGGTCCGGAAGGCGGGGGGGTGGGTGAAACTCCCCACCCACATGATGGAGTACAAGAAATGGGAAAAGGGAAAGTGCCGGCCCGATGGCGAACCCGGCTTCGACACGCCCACGGGTAAGTTCGAGATTTATTCCACCGTGCTGGAAGATTATGGCTACGAACCTCTGCCCAAGTACACCGAACCGACGGAGGGTCCCCTGGCCAATCCTGGGTTGGCCGAGAAATTTCCCATCGTCTTCAATTCGGGCGCGAGGCCGCACACCGATTTCCGCTCGCAGCACCACGGCATCGAACCGCTGGTGCGGGACAACCCCGAGCCGAGCATGGAAATGAACACCGCCGACGCGAAGGCGCGGGGGATCGAATCGGGCGACCTGGTGAAGTTGAGCAGCCCCCGGGGATCGGTGCAGTTTCGCGCGCAGGTCTCTGATCGTATCGTTCAGGGGGCGATCGAGGCCAACATGGGCGGCGGCGGACCGATCGGGCCGAAGGCCTGGCGGGAATCCAATGTCAACAACCTGACCGACTTGCAGAATTACGACGAAATATCGGGGTTTCCCGTCTTCAAGGCTCTTCTCTGCGAGGTGGAAAAGGCGGAGGAGGGAACGGCGCAGAGTCGCGCCGTGTCAACACGGGTGATCAGATCCATGGGCCATCGGCTGCCGGTCGCTGCCCAGAAGCAGCCGGCGGTTCGGATCTATCTGGATAACAACGCCACCACCGAAATGGATCAACAAGTTAGGGACGCCATGATGCCCTTTCTGAGTACGGCGCATGGGAATCCCTCTAGCATCCACGAAATGGGCCGCGCCGCCAGGGAAGGCCTCCGGAACGCGCGCTTCCATCTGGCCCGCCTGCTCAACTGCAGGCCCCGGCGGATCATTTTCACCGGCTCCGGATCCGAGGCAGATAACCTGGCCCTGAAGGGTGTCGCCTTCGCGCACCGGGACCGGGGGGAACGGATCATCACGACCGTCGTGGAGCATCCCGCCGTACTGAACTGTTGCAAGTTCCTGGAAAGGAACGGATACGAAGTTATCTACCTGCCGGTCGACCGGTCGGGCCGGCTGGATCCGGAGGATCTGAAGAAGGCGATCACCGACGGTACCATCCTCGTGTCGATCATGATGGTTAACAACGAGGTGGGAACCATTTTCCCCATCAAGGAACTGGCAAAGATCGCGCACGCGCGCGGCGTTCTGTTTCATACCGATGCCGTCCAGGCGGCCGGAAAGATCCCGATCAATGTCGAAGATCTCGATGTCGACCTGCTTTCCTTATCGGGCCATAAATTTCACGCGCCCAAGGGAGTTGGCGCTCTTTTTGTAAAAAAGGGCGTGGAACTGGAACCGTTGGTCCATGGGGGCAAGCAGGAATATGGAATCCGGGCCGGAACGGAAAATGTGGCATCTATCGTGGGCATGGGGAGGGCGTCGGAACTGGCCCTCGACTCGCTTCGCAGGATGGACGAGGTCCGCGAACTGCGGGACGAACTTCAGGAAAAGATCACCAGCCTCCTTCCCGACGCCAGGCTGAACGGCCCTTCCGAACCGAGGATTCCCAACACCATCAACATGACACTCCCCAACCTTCGAGGAGAATCGATGGTCATCGCACTCGACCAGAAAGGGGTCGCCCTCTCGTCGGGATCGGCGTGCAAGTCGGGGTCGCCGGAACCGTCCCATGCCTTGATGGCCATGGGAATGAGCGAGGAGGACGCCCACTGCACGGTGCGGTTCTCCCTGTCCAGATATACCACCGGAAAGGAAATCGCCCACACGGCGGTTGCCCTGGAGGAAGTGCTGGAAGAAATGGAAGCGGCAGTCCGGTTCCTGCCCTGCAAGTGATCGACCTTCAGTTCCCGAGTTCGTCGTCGATGATGGCCTTGAAGGCCTCGAACGGCTGGGCGCCCGAAATGAAACGGCCGTTGATGAAGAATGCGGGGGTTCCCGTGACTCCCAGCCGTTCGCCATCCCGGTAATCGGCCTCCACGTCATCCCTGAACTCGCCGGAATCGAACGACCGTCGCGACGATTCCCTGGGGTGAAGTGGCGTTAATGCGATCTGGTCAAGGGGCGGGCGGCGCCGGTCACGGAGGATCGGCGCAGAATCCCGGGCAGGGGAGCCTCGCCGGGCCTTTCCACGACGGGGAACCTCTTTTTCACCAGGCGTTTCTTGATGGCATAGGCGGTCTTGTTCATCGAGTAGCGGCTGACCATGTAGTTTTCTACAAAATGCTGGGGAAACTTCCTGGCGCCCATTTCCTTGAACCGGAACCTGCGTGAGATACCGGTCAGGGAATAGGCTTCCTTGAGGAAATAATAGTACCCGTTTTGCAGCTCCTCGACCGACATCCTGGTGGGGCGAACGAGAACGTGGGCGCCGTCGAACAACGGCCAGTTGTAATCCATGGCGATGTCGGAATCGGCCGGGCAGGCGGTCCAGGGGAGAAGTGTTTCGCCGGTGACCGCCTCCTGGAAGGTTCCGGTTCCGGGATAGGGCTGGATGATATTGGCGACCAGGAAATCGATGCCATTCTTGTACACGAATTCCAGGGTCTGGTCGAACACCGACGCGTCATCTCCGTCCAGGCCGAAGACGAATGCTCCCATCACCCGGATGCCCGCGTCATGCACCCTCTGGATATAGTCCTGCATCGAATCGGTCTGGTTGGACCACTTGTCCAGACCGTCCAGGCCATCCTGGTTCACCGATTCGATGCCGAGAAAGAGTTCCCTGCAACCGCTTTCGTAGGCGAGTTTCAGAAGGGCGGGGTATTTGGCGATATCCATGGTGAGCTGGGCGGCCCAGGGCCGGCCCAGGGGGCGGATCGCTTCGCACAACTTCTCGAGGGAACCGCGGGCGTTGTACAGGTTATCGTCCCAGAAGAAGAACCGGTTGGTGTATCCGGGTCCTATGAGGCGGATGAGCGAGTCACCGTATCTCTTGCCGAGAACCGGCATCCGGGCGAACATTTTGAGGATCCGGTTGAAAAACCCGTCGGGCGCCGATGATATGGTTTCCCGGTCGTATGGGATCCCTTGACCGCGGATTTCGTCTACCACATCGGAGTAGTCCCGGTTGCGGACCAGTTCCCCGTTGGTAATTTTCACCGCGCAGAAACTGCAATCCAGTTTGCAGCCGCGCGCGAAGGAGGTCGAGGTGACGATCTGCTGGGGCGTTGGGCGCAGTCCCTGCCAGATTCCCATATCGAGAGTCAGTGTGTTTTTATCCCGGATCCGGGCGAAGGGAGCCTGGTAAAGAGGTTTAACGGGTCGGCCCTCCTTCACATCGGTCAGAAGCTGGGCGGCGGCCCACTCTCCCTCGCCGGCGACAATCGCATCGACGTGCCCCAGACGGGTCCCCTCGTTAGTCATTGCGGAGGCATGAGGCCCGCCGAGAACGGTGATAAGGGAACGCCCGATCGCCTTGTAGGCCTTCCTCGCCTCCCGGGCCCTCCGATAGGCCTCGCGGACCGAGTTGGTGTACGCGGTGATAAAGAGGACATCGCAGCCATTCCGGGACAGATCGACCTTCATTTCAATAAGTTTTTCGATGGGCCTGATGCCTTCGATCAGGTCGTGCTGCAACACCAGCCTGGTGGAGTCGGTAATGATCTTGTTTTTCCGGAGGAATCCGATCAGGTAGGGATATCCGACCCCGGGGCTTCGCACGAAGGGCCCGGTCTTGCGCTCCAGCTCACCCAGAAACCCCTTCCGTTTGACAGGCGAGTCCACCAGGTAGGAATCTTTCGGAGACAGGCATATCAGATTGTCAATATTTACCATGGATATCCTTTGATCATCCCCCGCCAGGAGCCAGGACCTCTAATCCTCCATTTCCCATGGAAGAGGCTGCGGTCCCGGGATAATATGAGCGATATCGTCGTCAGGTCCCCGATCCTCCTTGGGAGTTTCTTTCCTCTCGGTTTCCCGTTGAGCCCGCCGTTCATTCTTTCTTTTCTGCTTCTCGCGCCGTTTCTGTTCCTTCTGGCGCTTTGAGAACGATGGGCGTCTCGACGTTGCCATTTCCCCTCCAAAACCGATTCCCGGATCCCGAGGCCTGACCGAGGATCATACTCGAAATTTCATGGTGGAACCAGAAAAAAATCCAGACGCATGGATATCTTGACCTGCCGGCAAACCGTGGATACCCTTATTTGCGGGGTTTCCCCCGATGGAGGTGAATCGATGAGGACACAGATAATTAGAGGTTTCAAGATCGGCAAGTTTCACGGAGATGTTCCTTGCCTGGCCGTGGCGGCGTCGGTCTGCCTGATCCTTGCGGGGTGCGCGGGGACACAGGGTACGGCCGCCGACAAGGGGGCGGGTTCGGAAGAATCCACCCGGATCGCCGGGGCCGCGTTGGTGCGCCTGGATCGTGCGATTCTCGATGAGCCCGGCCGGCCCGAGAAGGAGAAGGCCCAGGACGCCGGCCGCAAGGCGATGGATGTCTACGAATGGCTGGGTATTCAGCCCGGGATGACTGTGGCTGACCTGTTCTGCTCCGGGGGTTACAACACCCACTTGCTTTCCAGGGTTGTCGGTGACGAGGGGAAGGTCTTTAGCATCTTCGAATTCTACGCCGATAAGGAGGCCTTCGATGGCCGGCTGTACAAGGTTGATTCCCTCACCGAGCGGGTTGCCAAGAATGGCCTGGACAACGTCGAATTGACCATGAAGACCACCGATCTGGAAGCCGACAGCATCGATGTCATGCTGGTGGTGCGAAACTACCACGACGTCGAGTGGGTCTTCCCGGGACTGGTGCGCGAGGAAGTAGTGGCGGCGATCCACCGGGCCCTGAAGCCGGGCGGGATCCTGGGAATCGTCGAGGTCGCCAGCGACAAACCGGGCTGGGACGATGAAACCCACCGCCTGAACGAACAGGTGGTGATCGACGACTTCACCGCCGCCGGTTTCGAGATGGTGGGGAGATCGGACATGCTCGCCAACCCGGATGACGATCACACCACCAACGGGTTCGAGGCGGGTCGACACAACCAGGATCGGTATCTGCTCAAGTTCCAGAAGCCGGCCTAACCGATTGGCAGAGGCTCCGCCGGGATCGGCTCACGACGACTTCTTCCGCTTGAAGTGAAAGGTCGTGGTCACTTCCTTTTCCTGGTCGCGCCAGGTCCATCTCTGGGTGAACTCATCCCCACCCTCGAATGAGACCACCAGGTTGTGCATGTGGGGGGTGGCCGGGCTGGCCATATTGGTGCCGCCGACAAAGGAATAGGCCAGTTCCTCCGGGCTTGCGCTGATCGGCCCGCTTTGCATGCGCGGCTGGTTGTTTTCATTGCAATAGTGCGTGAGTGCGACCCGGTCTCCGTCGGCGGTGTAGATCGTCACCATCTCGGATTCACCGGCATGCACCAGGGTCTCCATCAGCGCCGTTCCATCGGAAACCAGCCGGTAGGAGATACTGACTTCCCCCTCCTCGGTTAGCCCCTCCCATTCGCCCACAAGTGACTTCATCTTCTCGAACCCGGGGTTTTCCCCGGCAAGGGCGGCGGCGGGGAGCGCGCAGAGGACCAACCCGGCCAGTAACAACGACCCCCTGGTAATTCTCTTCATGGGGTTCTCCTTTTGGGTCAGATTCTGTCCCCAAATTGTACCAAAAAAAGAGTCGGGGGTCCGGGAGATGGCGACTCCACCCACCTGATGGCCGGATTCGCCGGTACTCAGGTCAGGGAATGGGGCACCTTCCCACGAAGGGCACCGCGCAGGAGCGCCTCATTAATAGCGCTTCCATAAAAGAGGTGAGATCGCTACAGCGTCATCTCTTGATCGCCTCAGGGCTCCGTTTGATCTTCTCGAGCACGTGCTTCAGGGCGGCCCGGGCTTCGGGGGAACCGGGTTTGAGCTGGAGGGCCCTGCGAAATTGATCGGCCG
This sequence comes from Acidobacteriota bacterium, assembly GCA_027296665.1. GTDB lineage: Bacteria > Acidobacteriota > Polarisedimenticolia > JAPUIV01 > JAPUIV01 > JAPUIV01. The sequence continues at coordinate 7,555 of JAPUIV010000152.1, forward strand.
CCTCGGGGAGTCTGTTCTGCTGCATCCGGAGGATGCCGACCGCCTGGACAATCCGGTGGTTTTTCGGCTCGATCTTCAACGCCTGGCCGAGGATCCGGTCGGCCTTTTCAAAATGCTTCAGGGCGGTATAGGCCCAGCCGAGGTCATGCAACAGATCCACGTCGTTCGGGGTCTCCTGGATGGCGATTTCCAGTTGTTCCACCGCTTCGGGGTACTGGCGGGTTCCGAAAAGCAGGAAGTTGCCATACTCGCGATGGGCCTTGAACGAGCCCGGACCGATCGCCATGGCCCGCTGGAAAGCCGCCGCGGCCTCATCCAGCCGGCCTGCCTCGCGAAGGGCCCTGGCGGTATTCAACTGGATAAGCGGCAGGTTGGGCATCGATTCGGCCAGGGGACGGCCGTTGTCCGGGGCCAGCGACACGGCTCGATCGATCGCTTCGATCGCCTCGTCAACCCGTCCCTGCGCCAGAAAAACATTCGCCATGTCGACATGCAGATGCGGAACCTCGGGCAACGCTTCGATCAATTGCCGGGCCAGACGATTGGCCCGCGCGAGGTCTTCCTCCAGAATCGCCCCCATCAACTCGGACCTCTTCCGGAAGTATCGATGGTAATCCTTGGGGTTGCCGCCCTCGGGCTCGAATCTGTCCAGCTCCGATTCACCTCGGCTAGCCGCCGGTTTTCCTGAAGCGGTATACCCCAACGATCGGAGGCGGGCGACATCGGCCGCGTCCAGCTCCATCGAGACATCTCCCGCATCGAACGGGGCCGGGGCCCGGGCGATCAAGGCCCGCAACTGCGCGCGCATCTCGGCCGCCCTACCGGGCTCGCCGGTTATGAGGTTGCGCATCTCTCCGGGGTCGGCGGAAAGATTATAGAGTTCCGGTTTCGGGGCCAGGATGTATTTCCATTCACCGGCCGAGAGAGACCGCAACGGCGACAGCCCGAACAGGGCATTCGGTTCGAGAGTTTCCCCGTAGGCGGCAAGCCCCAGATCCTGCCGCTCACCCCGCAGTAATGGCACCAGGCTGACACCCTGGGCATGATTCCAGGCAGGCAACCCGAGCAGCGCGAGAATCGTGGGAGTGATGTCGATCGTGCGCACCTGGGCGGAAAGTTTCCGGCCCGCCGGTATGGTCCCAGGGGCACGGAAAATCAGCGGCGTGTGCTGCGTGGTCTCGTACAGGAAAAAGATATGGGAAGTCTCTCCGTGCTGGCCCAGGCCCTCGCCGTGGTCCGCCACCACGACCACCACCGTGTTTCGTTTCAGCCCTAGCCTATCGACCTCCCCGAGCAGGTGCCCGATCTGGGTATCCATGAAGGCGATCTCGTCCGCGTATGCGATCGTCGGGTCATTTTCTTTCCGTCGAGGTGAATCATGAGGTGAATCATAAGGATAATGGGGATCGAAGAAGTGTACCCAGAGAAAGAACGGTTCCCCGGCCAGGGAGCGGAGCATATCGAGTGCGTCATCCCTTACCTCGTCTCCCCGGCGTTCGGAGTGCATCCGCTCCACGCTCACGTCATGGTATACGTCGAATCCCTGGGCGGTCCCGAAGCGCCGGTCGAGAACGAAACTGGCAACGGTGGCCCGGGTCTCGTACCCGGCCTCCCTGAGGGTCTCCGCCAGGGTGAGATTCGCGCCGGTCAACCGCGTCGTCCAGTTGCGTCTGGCGCCGTGCACGTACGGATAGACGGCGGTCAGGATGCTCGAATG
>JAPUIV010000153.1 GCA_027296665.1 Acidobacteriota bacterium
CTGGAGAAAGACGGTCCGGACGTGATCCATTGCTGCGAACTCTCGTCCTTCCAGCTGGAGGGGATCGATGCTTTTTGCCCCAAGGTGGCGGTTCTGCTGAACCTGAAACCGGATCATCAAAACCGGTACACCCGGTTTTCCGATTACGCCGACGCCAAGGGGAAGATCTTCGCCAACCAGGGCCCGCTGGATCACGCGGTCCTGAATGCTTCCGATCCTGCGGTTCTCCGGTTCCGCGAGACACTTCGTTGCCGGGTTCATGTCATCGATTCCCAGGGGATGCCATCCGGCGACGGGGCCGGCGTGGATAATGGAACCCTCTGTCTCCGGCGGGACGGGGTGCTGGAGCCGATTCTCCGGAGTGAAGAGATTCCCCTGCCGGGCGGCCACAACCGGGAGAATGTTCTCGCCTGCATCGTATCCGCGGGGATCGTCGGGGCGGAGGTTGAATCGATCCGGGAAGGGATCCGCCGGTTTCGCGGCCTGCCGCACCGGATGGAACGGTTGGCGGAGATCGACGGGGTCACCTTCTGGAACGATTCCAAGGCGACCAACGTCGACGCGGTGCGCCGCGCCCTGGAGTCGTTTCCGGGCCGCCTGGTATTGATCCTCGGCGGCCGGGACAAGGGTGGAGATTTTTCGCCTCTCCGGGCCCCGATCGGGGAGCGGGTCGTGAAGCTGATACTGATGGGCGAAGCGCGTCCCGCCCTCGAGCGGCAGCTCGGGAAACTGGTGGATACCCGCCTCGTGGACACCCTGGCCGAGGCGGTGGCCGAGGCGCGCCGCGGCGCCAGATCGGGAGATAGGGTCCTGCTGAGCCCCGGTTGCACCAGTTTCGACGCCTACCCAAATTTCGAGGAACGGGGAGAACATTTCCGCCGCCTGGTGGCCGATTCAGCCGGGGAGGCGAGTCGATGAACCGCAAGCTGAGATTCGATCCGATCCTGTTCGCCACGGCAACCCTGCTTCCCCTGTTCGGCCTGGTCATGATTTACAGTGCCTCCGGTTTGCTGGCGGAGCACCGGTATGATGATCCCTACCACTTTCTGACTCGACAGCTGATATCCCTGCTCATCGGTTTCGCCGCCCTCCTGGCGGCGATGCATTTCGATTATCGGAGTTACGCGAAACATTGGTTCGTTTATGGGCTGTTCCTAGGTTCCTGCCTACTATTGATAGCAACCCTCCTAATCAACACGGGTCCCACCGCCCAACGCTGGTTGCGCGCAGGACAATTAAGTTTCCAGCCTTCCGAGCTGGCCAAGCTCGGGCTGGTGCTTTTCCTCGCGCATCATTTGGCCCGGCGAAGGAACAAGGTGGATGACCCTCTCACCAATTTACTACCCTGCCTTCTGGTAATGGCAACGCTTGCCTTCCTCATTTACCTCCAACCCGATCTGGGAACAGCCCTCTCCATCGGCATCATCGGCGCCATGCTCCTGTTCGTCGCCGGGATCCCGTTCCGGCATCTCGCCGTCCTGGGAGCAGCCGGCGGCGGACTCCTGTTCATCGGCCTGGGCCAGAGGCCATATTTTCTCGAACGTGTGAATACTTTTCTGAATCCGAATGCCGATCTCCTCGGAGCCGGCTTCCAGGGCCATCAATCTCTGCTGGCTTTCGGCAGCGGCGGACTCACAGGACTCAGCCTGGGTGAAGGCCGACAGAAACTGTTTTTTCTGCCGGAGCCCCACACCGATTTCATTTATTCGATCATAGGGGAGGAACTGGGATTCATCGGAACCTGTCTGGTTCTCGCCGCCTTCGGTCTCCTCCTCTGGCGTGGAGTGGTTTCATCCCTTCGGGCCCCGTGTCTTTTTGGGAAATATCTCGCGGCCGGCATCACCTTCCTCATTGTCCTGCAGGCGCTGGAAAATATGGCGATCACCCTCCGCATGATTCCGACGACGGGAATAACCCTCCCGTTCCTGAGCTTCGGAGGCTCCTCGCTCGTGATGATGATGATGTCGATGGGAATCCTTCTGAACATATCCCAGCACGCCCGTTGAAGCGAGCCTGAATGGGCTGGACGAGGTGCGAGAGAAAAGGGTGATAATCGCCGGCGGAGGTACCGCGGGGCATATTTTTCCCGGTGTGGCGATCGCGGCGGAACTCCGGGAACGGCATCCCGGCCTGAAGATTCATTTTGCGATCGGAGGTTCGACGTTGGAGAAGCGGATCCTGGAACGGGAAGGAATTCCCTTCGTCACCATCCGATCCGGGGCCTGGCGGGGAAAATCGATGCCGGAGAAAGCCCGAAGCATCGGCCGGGTCGTGCGCGGGGTTGCCGAGTCGATCAGAACGGTGCGGCGGTTGCGTGCCGAGTTGATCATCGGCGTCGGAGGATACGTCTCGGCACCGATGATGGTTGCGGGAATCCTTCTCCGGAAGAAGACCTTGCTGCACGAGCAGAACTACATACCCGGCCTGACCAACCGGTTGCTGGCCCCTCTGGTCGACGAGATTGCCGTCTCCTTTCCCGACACCGCGAGATATCTCCACGGCAGGGGTGCCTGGACCGGAAACCCCATCCGGAAAGGGTTCGGCGCCCCCTTTCCCACTCCCCGCGGAGAGGACGGCCCATTGCGGCTGCTGGTGTTCGGAGGCAGCCAGGGCGCCCGCCGCATCAACGAAGTGGTTGTCGGAGCCTTGCCGAAGCTGGAACGTCTGCCCGGCGGAGTCGAAATCGTTCACTCCACCGGAGAGGTCGATTATGAATGGGTGGCCGCCGCGCACGCAAAATCGACGATTCGCTCCAGGGTGGCGCCGTTTCTGGATGAGATGGTCCGTTCCTACGCCGAGACCGACCTGGTGATCTGTCGTGCCGGAGCCACCTCCTGCGCCGAGCTCACGGCGGCCGGCCGGCCGGCGATCCTGATCCCGTTGCCGCGATCGGCCGGCGGGCACCAGGAACGGAATGCCGAGCAGATCGCCCGCGGGGAAGGGGCGATCGTGATTCCCGAGACAGATCTCACCCCGGACCGGCTGGCAGATGCCGTCGGGAATCTTCTGGCCACGCCGGGCCGGCTTGAAAAGATGGCCGCGGCGAGCGCCGCCCTGGGGGCACCGGATGCAGCATCCCGGGTGGCCGACATCGCCGACAGGCTGGTACAGGCGAATTAGAGGACTGAACTGGCAGTGATCAAAAACCAGGCAATGCCATTCCTGGGAAAAACCCAGCA
>JAPUIV010000154.1 GCA_027296665.1 Acidobacteriota bacterium
CCCGTCAATTGCTCCTGGCGGATCTTCTGGGAAAAGCTGTTGAGCGCGGCCACAAGATAATGCTGAAACGCGATCCCGAACAACACATAGGGAAAATAGTCATACCCTCCCAGGCGGTGTTCCAGTCCTGGAGCCTTCCCCAGCAGGCCCGAAACGAAGTACCAGAGGCTGACGGAAACAAAGATCCCGCCGAGTTCCAGAACGAAAGCGGTACGATAGGATATCTGGTGCAGGAAATCCCGCTGGAGGAAGGCAAAAAACAGGGAAACCGATCGCTTCAAGAATTCTCCCCTTCCCGCAACCGATCGAACACCCCCTGAAGCGGATGCTCGCTACGCCGGCAACTGATGATCTTCACTCCCATACCGATGAACCGTTCCAGGTGATCACCCAGGGCGCCCTCGCGTCCAGAGAGTTCAAGGGTAAGCCGGTACAGCCCGGGTTCCAGGCATTCCGATTCCAGGCCCGGTTCGTCAATCATTCTGGGGGAACGAACCGTGAGGATGTAGGTTTCACCGGCCTGGTGCTGGGCGCAGATCTCGCCGGCACTTCCTTCGGCGACAATCTTTCCATTTTGCAGAACGGCCAGACGGTCGCACAAGGTTTCCGCCTCGGCCAGGTTGTGGGTGGCCAGGAACACTGTCTTTCCCGCCTCCCGGTGCAATCGATCAATAACGAACCGGCGGAGCCGTTTCGCGGCGGAAGGGTCCAGACTCCGGGTTGGCTCGTCCAGAAAGAGAATCGGCGGATCATGAAGAAGAGCGCGACAGATCGCGAGTTTTTGCCGCATGCCGGAGGAGTAACTCAGAACGGGTTGGTCGGCCTTGGAGCCCAGTTCGAGCAGATCGAGAAGCATCGGAATGCGGGATGAGGCCTGACGGGAGGAAAGGTCGTACAGACGGGAAAAAAACCGCAAATTCTCCCTGCCGGTCAACCGCCAGTACAGGCTCCGTTCGCCGGATGGAACGATTCCGACGCTGGCCCGGACCCGGGAACCCTGCGAGCGGGTGTCAAACCCGTTCACCCGGACGGCCCCATCGGTCTGGCTGATCAGACTGGTAAGGATCTTGATCAGGGTGGACTTTCCCGCGCCGTTGGGACCCAGAAGACCGTAAACAGTCCCGACCGGGACGGAAAGATCGATCCCCCGAAGGGCCTCCACTCGAAGGGAAGGGGTCCAGGGTTTGAACAGGACGGTGGACAGGGACCTGCGCTTGCGAAAAGTTTTGGTCAGGCCGGTTGCTTCGATGGCGAGCACTTACGGATTCCCGGATCGAAACAAGTAACCCTCTGGTATCGGAGGAGCGGGATAATGCTATTAATTAGCGCTGATGTCAAGTTTTCCAGGCAGGCCGCAACCACATCCTGCGTTTTGACAATTTCGCAATGCTCCGTTACAATGGCCGCTGGTTCTCGTATTAGAGCCGTTTTCCACATGGTAGAATCAATCGGTGTCATTCCGGCACGGTTCGGATCCACCCGCTTCCCGGGAAAGGCGCTCGCCTCTCTCTGGGGAAAGCCCTTGGTCCAGCACGTGTATGAACGGGTCGCCAGGTGCAGGGCTCTGGAACGGGTCATCGTGGCGACCGATGACGAACGTGTGCAAAAAGCGGTCGAGTCCTTCGGCGGAACAGTTCAGATGACATCCTCAAGCCATCAGACGGGAACGGATCGGGTGGCGGAGATCGCCAAGTCGGTTTCTGCCGGCCTGTTCGTGAATATCCAGGGGGACGAGCTGTTCGTCGAACCCGAAGACCTTGCCCGTCTCGTCGAAGCGTTGCGAAGCCGGCCGGAACTGGAAATGGCCACCCTCCGGTTTCCCCTTTCCGATCCCGCATCGCTTGCCGATCCGAACGTGGTGAAGGTGGTCACGGACGCCCGGGACATGGCCCTGCTCTTCTCCAGGAGTCCCATCCCCTTTCATGTGGAGGGGAAGGAACCGGAAGATAATTCGCCGGATCGGGGTCTGCCCGCCGGCCTGCACCAGATACATGTCGGGGTATACGCCTATCGCCGGCAATGCCTACTGGAATTCTCCCGTCAGCCGCGCGGACGCCTGGAACAGGCGGAGAACCTGGAACAACTCCGCGCCCTGGAGCTCGGGATCGGGATCCTGGTCCTGCCGGCCACTGGCAGACCCAGGGGGATCAATACCCCGGAAGATCTCGCAGGTTTGAAAGAGGAAGATCTCAATCCATGAATCTGAAAAAGACCTCAACGAAGTACATCTTCATCACCGGCGGCGTGGTCTCCTCCCTGGGGAAGGGGCTCGCGGCGGCCTCCATCGGCAGGCTTTTGCAGGCCAGGGGTTTCAGTGTGACCCTGCAAAAATTCGATCCCTACCTGAATGTCGACCCCGGCTTGATGAGCCCCTTCCAGCACGGCGAGGTCTATGTCACCGAAGACGGCACCGAAACCGATCTCGATCTGGGCCACTACGAACGGTTCACCAACACCCGTACCACGCGGGACCACAATTTCACAACCGGGAAAATCTACGAGACCGTCATCCGGAAAGAGCGGGGGGGAGAATACCTGGGCGCCACCGTGCAGGTGATCCCCCACATCACCGACGAGATCCAGAACGCGATCCGAAAGGTGTCCGAGGGTGTTGATATTCAGATCATCGAAATCGGCGGTACGGTCGGAGACATCGAATCGCTTCCTTTCCTGGAGGCGATCCGGCAGTTTCGTCTCGAGGTTGGCCCCTCCAACGCAATATTCGTGCATGTGACCCTGGTTCCCTTCATCAAGGCCACCGGGGAACAGAAGACGAAACCCACCCAGCATTCGGTCCGGGAACTTCGTGCCATCGGTATCCAGCCGGATATCCTCCTGTGCAGAACCGACAGGTTCCTTCCCCAGGAACTCAAGAGGAAGATCGCGCTCTTCTGCAATGTGTCCGAAGAGGCCGTGATCACCGCCAAGGACGTTCAAACGATTTACGAAGTCCCCCTGTTACTGGGCAAGGAAGGCCTCGACGCAATGATCCTCAAGCTCCTCGATCTCCCCTACCGGGACAAGAACATGGAAGACTGGAACGGCCTCGTTGCCACCCTCAAGAACCCCCGGGATGAAGTCAGCATTACCCTGGTGGGAAAATACGTTCAGTACCAGGATTCCTACAAGAGCCTCAACGAGGCGTTGGTCCACGGCGGAGTGGCCAATGGCCTCAAAGTGAACTTCCGGTGGGTCGAGGCGGACCAGGTCCCCGAGAAAGAACTGGAAAAGATCATTACCAGCGCGGACGGTGTTCTGGTGCCCGGTGGATTCGGAGTCCGGGGAGTCGACGGAATGTTGAATGCGGTGCGAGTGGCCCGGGAACAGAAGGTGCCGTTCTTCGGGATCTGCCTCGGGATGCAATGTGCCGTTATTGAATTCGCCCGAAACGTGTGCGGTTTCAAGGACGCAAACAGTTCCGAATTCGACCCCAAGGCGAAGCAGCAGATCTTTTTCAAATTGCGTGAACTCCAAGGCGTGAAGGAAATGGGCGGGAACATGCGGCTGGGTGTCTACCCGTGTGAAATTCAACCCGGATCGTTTGCCGAACAGGCCTATGGAACTTCCCGGATTCAGGAACGCCACCGGCACCGATATGAACTGAATCCAGAATACCTCAAGGATCTTACCGACCGCGGCCTGCGAATCACGGGCCTCTCTCCCGACGGCCGGTTTGTCGAAATGATCGAGGTTGGGGACCATCCCTGGTTCCTCGCCTGTCAATTTCACCCTGAATTCAAATCCAAACCTCTCCAGCCCCATCCGCTGTTTCAAAAATTTATCGCGGCAAGTTATTCAAACAAGAGAGCCCGTACCGCCGCGGCGCAAAAGATCTGATGGAACAACCGTTAGAAATCCTGAATGGGCTCCGGGTGGGCCCCGGTCAACCCCTGCTCCTTCTGGGCGGTCCTTGCGTGATCGAAAGCCTGGAACATTGTCTCCGGATGGCGCGGGCCATTCGCAAGGAAACCGAGGCGCGGGGCATCTCCTATGTTTTCAAGGCCTCCTTCGACAAGGCCAACCGCACCTCCGAGACATCATTTCGAGGACCGGGGCTTCTGGAAGGTCTCCGGGTTTTGAAAGCGGTGAAGGAGGAGGTGGGTGTACCGGTTCTATCTGACGTCCATGAGGTGAGCCAGGTGGAACCCGCTTCCGGCGTTCTGGACATTTTTCAGATTCCCGCCCTCCTTTGCCGCCAGACCGATCTCCTCCTGGCCGCAGCCAGGACCGGACGGGCCGTCAACATCAAAAAGGGCCAATTCCTGGCCCCCGAGGACATGAAACATGCAGTTGCCAAGGCACGGAAAGCCGGATGTGACCGAATTCTCCTCACCGAAAGGGGAACGACCTTCGGATACCATAACCTGGTGGTCGATTTCCGGGCTCTTCCAAAAATGAGTGATCTCGGATACCCGGTGATTTTCGATGCCTCGCATTCCGTTCAGCTTCCGGGCGGTAAAGGGGATGCCTCGGGCGGGGAATCCGAATTCATTCCGGTCCTTGCCCGGGCCGCCGTTGCCGTTGGCGTCGAGGGCGTATTTATAGAGATTCACGACCGCCCGGATGAGGCCCTCTCCGACGGCCCCAATGCTTTGCCCTTGGATCGCCTTCCCGCCCTTCTCGACGACCTTTGTGCGCTGCATGACCTGGGGCAAAAACGGATGAAGAGATGTTGAAATCCGCAAGGGAGGTTCTGGAGATTGAGGCCCAGGCGATCCGGGACGTGGCGAATCGGCTCGGGCCGTCGTTTATTCGAGCGGTCGATCTCCTGTTCGGGTGCCGGGGCCGGGTGATTATCACCGGGATGGGAAAATCAGGAATCATCGGAACAAAATTGGCGGCCACCTTCTCGAGCACCGGGACCCCCTCCCTGTTCCTCCATCCCGCCGAGGCGATTCACGGGGACATCGGCACGGTGACCGTCACCGATATCGTCCTGGCCATTTCCAATAGCGGAGAGACCGAAGAGATTTTGAAACTACTCGATTATCTTCAACGCCTGAACATTCCCCTGATTTCCATGGTGGGCCAGACCGAATCGACCCTGGCCCGGGACAGCCAGGTGGTTCTCGACATCAGCGTCCGGGAAGAAGCCTGTCCCCTGGGACTCGCCCCTACCGCCAGCACAACGGCCGCCCTGGCGTTGGGAGATGCCCTCGCCATGGTGATCTCGAAGAAACGGGGTTTTACCACCGAGGATTTCGTGGTACGCCACCCGGGAGGCCAGATCGGAAAGTCGATGCTCCGGGTGGAGAACCTCATGCAGACGGGAAAAGCCGTACCCTCGATCCCCCGCAACACTCCGATGCAGGAGGCGATCGTGGAAATGTCGGCAAAAGGTTTTGGAATGACAAACGTGGTCGACGAGAAGGGAGACCTGGTCGGAATCCTGACAGACGGAGACCTTCGAAGACTTCTGTCCAAGGGGAGAAACCTCCTCGATAGACCCATTCACGAATGCATGTCGAAAGATCCGATCACGATCGACCGGAAGGAACTCGCGACCCGGGCGCTCCATCTTCTCGAATCGAAAAAGATCACATCCCTTGCCGTGGTTGAGGGGGGAAACCATCTTGTCGGATTAATCCACCTTCATCATCTCTGGCGAACGGGGATGATATGAAGAAAAGGACAACCGTCTCCAGCCGGAAGCCATTAACCCGTCGCGCCGTCCTGGCCCGGGCGAAAAAGATCCGGATGATTCTCATGGATGTCGACGGAGTTCTTACCGATGGGCGCATCCTTCTTTTTGATAATCATAGGGAAATCAAATCCTTCGACGTCAAGGACGGTGTCGCGATCCACCTGGCGCGGCGTGCGGGGCTCCTCACCGGCGTGATCACCGGTAGATCATCGGAAGCAGTCCGCCTCCGGGCCCAAGAACTGAAACTCGATGAGGTGCACCAGAATGCCCTCGACAAGCTTCCCGTCTATCGAAAGATCCTCGCGAAGCACTCCCTTTCGGACGAGGAGGTTTGCTACATGGGAGACGACTGGGTGGACATTCCGATACTCCGGCGCGTCGGCTTTGCCGTCGTTCCATCTGATGCAGATCCGGAAGCAAAAAAACAGGCCCACCTGCAGACTCGAAGTGCCGGGGGACGCGGAGCGGTGCGTGAAACAGTGGATATCATCCTTCGTGCCCAGGGGAAACGCGACTCCATTCTTTCCCAATACCTGGGAAGGCCGGTGGATGGAACCGGAAGAAAAAGAGCCGGAGGAACCAGATGAATTTTCTTTTCCTTTGTCTTCTCGTCCTGTTCCTGATCTTCGGATTTGTCATTGGCGCCTTCAACATCACGCCGCAGGTCACGGTGAATCTCATCTACCGGGAATTTCTCGATATTCCCCTCGGGACCGTGATGATCGGCTCCATGATCGCAGGAATGGCCATGGCCGCCCTGCTGGGGCTTTTCGAAGTTCTTCGTCTGCGAGTGCAATGCCGCCAGTTGCGGCGGCGAATCAAAGGTCTCGAGTCAGTCCAACCCCGATCCTGGCAACCGGAACCGGCGGAAACCCCTCCCATTTCGATCCCCGGGGATGAAGAGACCCAGGAAGGATCGATGCCGCCTGGGTATCGGGATTAAAAAAAACAAGCCTCCGTCTCCGGAGGCTTGCAGGATCGGATTCATCTTCCGGATTTATTGTTTCTTTTTCGGACTCTTATTGGAAGATCCGTCCACATCCGGTCCATCGGAGATATCACAATTCATTTCCTCCGGCGGACAATCTGGAGGCGTGGGATTGCCCATCAGGGAATAGGATGTCGACTTGGAAATGGCCTGGTCTCCGGATGTTATCTCGTAAGAGATCAGGATCTCATTTCCCCTCACCTGCAATCGGGGGTGCCGGCTGTCAACCGCGGGATCGGAAACGGGGATGGAAGAAACCCACCTGCCGCCAATCTGGAAGGTGAGGAATACCTGTGAAACGGGGGACGCCCGCCACCAGACCACGACCGGGATACCCCCGGAGGTGAACTCCAGAACGGGATCCAGATCGTGGAACCGGTTATCTCGTTCTTCCAGGGGCCGGGTGACTACCCACTGTTGACCATTGAAGAGGGAAAAGGCGAGTTCGTAATCGTTTCCATCGTTGAGGGACCAGACCGCCCAGGGGAGTCCAGTCCGGGGATTTTCCCGCACGCTGGGAGAAAGATCTCCAACCTCATCTCCGTGGGGATTCAGAGTCAGGCGAGGATCGATACCTTCCCGCACCTGCCGCCAGACGATAGGCGTCTTCCCCTCCATACCCTGCAGGATGATCAGATCCCGGTAACGTCCCTTCTTATCCAGTTCGACGGAAACTTCGCCAAACACCCAGCCTGCGATCGACCCGAGAAGAAGGACAACGATCCCGATGCGGCCCAATCGATGTAAATTCATGAGATGTCCGTCCCTTTATCCCCTTGGATGAACCTGTCAAACCATTGCACCTCCAGGAACTTCCGTTCCAGCGAAGACCGGAGATGCTTGAGGCGGCCAAAGGAGATCTTCTCCTGAACCGGATTCCCGATCTTCCGGGAAATCAACCACTGATAATAGGCGCAGAGGAACAGGATGTCCACATACCGGTCCCCGCCGCCGGATGCGACGATCTCCGCTTTCTGGAACATCGCCTTGGCGCCAACGTGATCCTCCAGGAGGATCAGGCCATACCCTTCCTTGGCAAGGCCGTAACTAAGGGCCCGGCGCATATTTTCCTTCCGCGCCAAACGGATCGATTCCCGGATCTGCCGGAAACCCTTATTGGGCTTCCCCATGGCCACGTCGCAGATTCCGATGTCCGCCAGAAGGGTGATCGCCTGTTCGACTCGGTTAATTTCCCGATACCCTTCCAACGCTTCCCGCAGAGAGGTCACCGCTTGTCCGTAATCCCCCTCCTCGTACCAAGCGCTGCCGATGGCATGGTGCGCGCTACATCTGATCTCCAGATCCCCGTTCTCCCGCGCCATCGCCAGACATTTCTCCGCATCGACGATCGCCAGGAATCGATCTCCCTGTTCCTTGTGCACGTTGCTGAGCAGGATCAGCGCCATCATCTTGGTCCTCTCGCTGATCCCACTGCACCGTCGCAACATGCGGCGAATTTCGTTTTCCGAAAGATTGATCTTCCCCAAGCGGAGCAATGAGCGGGCCATGTTGTACCGGCACCGGGCCCGCATCTCTCCGAACTCCCCGCCATACCGGGCTGGCCCCTCGGTCTCCAGAACCTCCAGGCACCTCTCGAAAACTACGTAGGCCCGGCCGAAGTTTCCGGCCCGAATCAGCGCGTTGCCCTCCTCGCGAAGGGAAACGAAATCGCCAGACCCAGGTTTCAGGGAATCATACTGCTCCAAGTCAATGACGTCGGAAAAGCTCTGGATGGGAACGTTGAAGATGATCGCGAGAATACGAAGTTTATCGAATGAGGGGTAACATCGACCCTTTTCGTACCGGGAGAGTTGCGAGTTGTCGATCTCGCC
>JAPUIV010000155.1 GCA_027296665.1 Acidobacteriota bacterium
CCCGGCCCGTCCCCTGGTCCCTTTCTTCCTTTCCTGGAGGAACTGTTCCGCTTTCTCGACCACCTGGAGGAGATGCCGGTAACACTCCTCGGGGTCTTCTCCCCAGACCACCAGGCCGTGATGCGCCAGAACCATGCCGACGGCCGCCGCGGGGATCCGGGTCGAGATCTCCCGGATGGCTCGGGCCAGGGGAAATCCGGGACGGAAAAAGGGGACAAAATGCAATTCCCCGGGAAACAGTTTCTTGACAAGATCCCGGCCGGCATCGCCGGGGAGATTGGTCAGGCTCATCGTCGCCACGTCATGGGTGTGAACGATCACCCGGTAGGGAAGGAGGGCATGCAACGGGGTTTCCAGGCTGGGAAACCGATCGCGGTGCGGATGGATCATGGCGGCTCCCATGAGTTCCACCATCTCCTCATCGGCCATCTCGGACCGATCCCGCAACGGCGCCAGCCGGGACAGCGCCAATCGCGTGAAGTTTTCCCGCTCGACGGTCCTGAGATCGGAACCGCTTCCCTTGACCATGAGACCGTCGACCGGGCCCCCGAACGGCTCTTCAATCCGGCACTTGATCGAGCTGTTCCCCCCGCCCGGCTGGACGAGATCAGGATCAGCGCCGATCCGCCTGGACAGGTAGACGAGACCGTCGAGTTCGTCTCCGCCCGGGGTGGGTCCCCGCCCCCAGCGATCTTCCATGCGATCCTCCTTCAAGGTTCCGGTGGGGAGGAGAATAGTGGAGGGTGGAAATTCCGTCAACCCATTCTTGACCCGGCCCGGGCGAATCTGTAGACTCGGACACCCCGGCACAAAGGGCAGCCCGATTTCTCCTGGAACCAGGTTCCTTCATGAAGAGTTGTACCGAACAAACCGTTCTCGCCGCGAACTTTCCACCCGGACGGCGCACCGTCCTGGCCTGCGGGAACGATGGAGAAGCGGCGGGAAATCCGGGCCCCTCCTGCATCAACGGATGCGGGATGACCCTGGATATGGGCCATTGTAAATCGGTCTGCCCCACCTGCGGGATCTGGCAGACCTGCCACGATTGAGGATCCGGAATGGCGAAAGTACAGGGGCGGATTGAAGCCAAGGTACAGGCGGAATTGACCCCCATCCATCTCGAGGTGATCAACGAGAGCCACATGCACAATGTCCCTGCCGGGTCGGAATCGCATTTCCGCCTGGTGATCGTCACCGACAGGTTCAGGGGCAAGGCGGCATTGGAAAGGCACCGGGCGGTCCACCGGATCCTGGAACAGGAGCTTGCCGGGGAGATCCATGCCCTGGCGTTGACCACGATGACGCCGGAGGAATGGACGGCCGGCGGCGGAAAGGTTCCCTCCTCCCCTCCCTGCCTGGGGGGTGATCAGACGGCCGGCGGCGACACCGGGTCCGGAATCTCCTAACCGGGAGAAATCGCCGGAGGCATCCCTTCCTCGCCCACCTTCGGGTTTCCCACCACCACCCCGACTCCGAAGATCTTCCCGATCGGTTTCCGCCTGTATCCCAGTTCCGTGTACCTGGCCTTTACCGTTTCATCCAATTGCAATGCCAGTCCGACCGGGTCTTGCGCGGTGTCCTGGGGCTCAAAAATTTGCACCACCAGGATACTGTCTCCGGGACCCCCCACCGGCTGGGTGAGATGGATATGAATCCCATTTTTCTGAAAGTCCCGCAGGGGGCAGGAGACCGGACAGACCTCCCTGCTCTCCTGCGCGATCGGGGTAGACAGGATCAGGCGGTACAAACCCTCGGGGGTCATCTCGCCGGGGAACACCAGGTCGATCCGCGGCAGTGGACTGGTAGAATTCCAGTCCGCCGCCAGAACCGCATCGATCTGCCGCCGGTTTTCTTCCCGATGCAACCCCGGCGGCAGGCTGGGTCGAAGCTCGTCAAGCAGCTGCCGGAACCGTTCCTTTACCTGTTCCGGATCGTCCAGCGGATCCAGGACCAGGATGGCCACCGCTCTCATCTCCACCGGCCGGTCCCCGGAGGAATCGGTCCCGGCGGGAAGGAGGCCGCTGCCCCCGCTCGAGAGCAACAGGAGAATCAGAAGGCCGGAATGGATGAATTTCATCTTTTTGCCTCCAGGTGGCCCGACTCCCGCGGGAGAGCCAATCTTCACTCTATGATAACGGGTTTCCCCCCTCGAAAATTTCCCGGTCCCCGGTGCCGATGCTCTTCGCCCTTGCCGGGGTTTCCACTTTCCTGATGGGAGGGCTCACCGGGATCTTCAACGGCTCCGCCCCGGCCGACATCTATCTTCACGACACCTACTTCATTGTTGCCCATTTCCATTACACCCTGATCTCGGTCACCTTCTTTGCCTTTTTCGCCGGGATCTATTTCTGGTTTCCCAAGATGTTCGGGCGCCAGATGAACTCGATTCTGGGCTGGATCCATTTCCTTGGGACCTTCATCTTCTTCCACTCCGTGTTCATCCCGATGCATCTGGTCGGCCTCGCCGGCATGGTCCGGCGAATCGCCGATCCATCGACTTACGAGATGCTGGAACCGGTCCGGGGCTGGAATGGAACGAGAAGATCTCTGCCGGGCTCACCACGGCAATCGTTCAAAACATGCTTTATCATCTGGGGCTGGTTGATGATCCTGTTACTGGCCGCGGTCGGCGCCAGTCAACTTTCTCTCCCCTCCGGCCTGCTGATCTCCATCATTTTCGGGCTGGCGGTGGTCAAGGCGATCCTGGTGGCGTTGTACTACATGCATCTCCGTTCCGAACACTTCCTGTTCAGCCTGATTGCCCTGGTTCCCCTCCTCCTGTTCGCCATTCTCACCATTTCCCTGTTCCCCGACTTCGTCTACAATCGGTAACCGGCCTTTCGCCCGCAACCGTTCCCGGGTCTGTTATAATCGGGAATTCAGGAAACTTGAAAAATGGTCCAAGACAGGTTCCAACGATCACTGCGCAGCCTCCGTATCTCCGTGACGGATCGGTGCAATCTGCGTTGCAGCTACTGCATGCCCGCCCAGGATTATGTCTGGCTGCCCCGCGAATCGGTCCTGAGCTTCGAGGAGATCCGGCGTCTGGTCTCCATCCTCGCCGGCCTCGGCGCCGCGAAAGTCAGGCTCACGGGGGGGGAACCGCTGCTGCGGAGGGATCTTTCCACTCTCGTCCGGTTTCTCGCGAAGGTGCCTGGAATCTCGGATCTGGCCCTGACGACCAATGGCATTCTTCTGCAAGAACAGGCTTGCGAACTCAGGGCAGCCGGGCTGCACCGGATCACGGTGAGCCTGGATACCCTGGATCCCTCCCGATTCGAAAAATTGGCACGAAGGGGCCGGCACGCCGAGGTGATCGCCGGGATCGACGCGGCCCGCGCCGCCGGTTTCGAGCGTTTGAAGATCAACTCCGTCGTTGTCAGAGGTTTCAACGATGACGAACTCGCCGACCTCCTCCGGTTCGCCCGGCGAAAGGGAGCCGAGATCCGTTTCATCGAGTACATGGATGTCGGGGGGGCGAACCGCTGGTCGGCGGACCGGGTAGTGCCGGGGAAGGAGATCCGGGATCGGCTCGAACATCTCTTCGGCCCCATCTCCCCTCTACCGGTAGATCCCGCCGCTCCCGCCAAACGGTTCACCCTCCCGGACGGAACCTCGTTCGGGATCATCACCTCCACCACCGCTCCCTTCTGCGGCGGATGCGATCGGGCCCGCCTGACCGCCGACGGGATCTGGTACCTGTGCCTGTATGCCCGCGAGGGAACGGATCTCCGCTCCCTTCTCCGGCAGGGAGCGACCGACGAGACGATAGCCGGTGCGATCCGGGACGGCTGGACGCGGCGGTCGGATCGCGGCGCCGAGGATCGCTTCCAGACCCGGGATCGGGGAGCCCTCCATTCCTTGTCCGAGCTTCGCAAGGATCCTCACCTGGAGATGCACACAAGGGGCGGCTGACCTGCGATCGGTAGGTTCGGTGGATAAGGAAATGGACCGGGTGAGCGAAAGCGATCAGGAGGAAATTTCTTTCCCGGGTACTCCCCCGCCGGGGGATCCGCCCCGCGGGTCCTTCCCCTCGATCTTCCAGGCATTCCTGCTGGCGCTTCTCCTGGTCGCTACCCTGGGCCTGTGCCGGGCATTCATCAAATTGATCCTGGACAGATCCGGAATCGATGCCGGTGAACTCACCCTGGGCACCATCACAAACCTGGTCGGATTCGCCATCCTATTACCCTTCGGAGCGATGCTTACCCGGCTGCCCTTCCGGGAAGTATTCCCGTTTCGTCCCGTCCCGATCGCCTTGTTTCCTGCCATGGCCATGGTTCTGGTCGGCTGGCAGATCTTCGGCCTCAAGATCAACATGGTGATTCAGGATCTCTTGCCGCCCCCGGAATGGCTAACCGAGTTCTTCCAGGAACTGTTTTCCAGGCAGACCAATCCCTTCCTCCAGGTTATCCTGCTGTGCGTGATCGCCCCGCTCACGGAGGAATTATTTTTCCGGGGAGTCATCCTCCGGGGACTCATGAAGCGGTACCGTCTGGCGCCCGCCATCATTGTTTCTTCTCTCCTGTTCGCCCTGACCCACGCGAACCCCTGGCAATTCTTCCCTCCGCTGGTTGTCGGCCTCTATTTCGGGTGGTGGTGCGTGAAGACCCGGTCTCTCTGGCCCGGGCTGGTCGGTCACGCCTTTTACAACTTGCTCCCCTGGCTCGCCCTTTTCCTCATGCGCTTCGAGGTGCCACTCGACTCCTCGCTGCCGGAAAGCCCTGCCCAGCCGCCGATCTGGTTCTTTGCAATGGGATTGGCGATGATGATCGCCGGAACGCTTTCCCTGATTCGCCTGTTCCGGCGGATGCCGGAACCCGACCCCGCTCGGTAGGTTAGCCGAGGCTCGATTCATCGATCTCGACAGCGCCCGAAAGGGCGGAACGGACTTTCTCCCGGATCGAAGCGGAGGAAGGGATGACCGTCAAGAGGATCTTTCCCTCGGCAAGCCGGTGGTCGAACCGTCCCGATTGCGGCCCCAGGCGGGGCATGCCTGCTTCGAGAAACACCATACCGACCGTCGCGAGTATCGCCCCCAGGGCGGTCCCCTCGAAGGTAAAAATCGAAAATGGCAGGGCCGGGTTGATCGGCATCCCGCCGGTCGGAAGCGGATAGGAAAAGGAGGTGAAGGATGCGATCAGGTAAGCGGAGATCCCTCCCAGCACCCCACCCACTATAGCGGCGGGCAAGGAAATTCCCCGCTGTGAGGATTTTCTTTATTCTGTTAACTTGTTGCCTAATAAGGATCTTACGAATTTCCAGGGGAGACGGGCCGGCGACAAAGAGGGCAGGGGCAGTTCTCCATCAGGTAATCAAAGCTGTAGATACCGCTGGAATGGCCATCGCTCCAGAAAACCTGGATCGCGTACCTCCCAACCGCCTCGATCCGCAGGGGCTGCACGCCTACCGGCACCTGGGTCGGGACCAGGATCCGTTCTCCGGTGTCCTCGGACACACAGACCGCGCAGGGGCAAAGGAGCCGGAGATCGCGGGCCGGGAACAGACTCTCGTGCCGGTCGTCCCAGCGGACCCGGACGTCGTGGAGGTTGGCCCTGCCGACCTCGACGGGTACCGGTGAAATCCGATTGCCGGGGGAATCAACCATTAGAATGTGATCCGGGTCTCCCCGGATCGAGCGGTTTCCTTCGCCTGGGATTCGATTCGCGCGACCAGGTTTTCCGCAATCTGGCGGAACGCGAGTGCCTGCGGGGATTCGGGCGCATCGATGACGGTGGGCCTGCCCCGGTCGGAATCGATCCGGATCTGTGTATCGAGAGGGATCTCGCCCAGGAAGGCGATTCCAAGCCTTTCACCGGTCTTGCGGCATCCGCCCGATCCGAAGATCTCCTCCCGGTTACCGCAACTGGGGCAGAGGAAATGGCTCATATTCTCGACGATGCCGAGGATGGGGCATTTGAGTTTCTGGAACATGAAGACGGCCCGTTCGGCCACGCGCAGGGCGGCGTCCTGGGGGGTTGAGACGATCACCGCTCCGGTGAGGGGGATCTTCTGGCACAGGCTGAGCTGGATATCCCCGGTCCCGGGCGGCAGATCCACGATCAGGTAATCAAGTTCCCCCCACTCCACGCCGCCGAGAAACTGATCGATGGTCTTCGACAGCATGGGGCCCCGCCAGATCAAGGCCTCGCCCGGGGGCAGGAAGAACGACATGGAGATCACCTTGATCCCGTACCGCTCCACCGGTAGGAGGCCGTTGGGACCGGGAGTCGGTTTGTCTTTCACACCGAGAATCAATGGGATACTTGGCCCATAGACGTCGCCATCCATGATCCCCACCCGGGCGCCGTCCGCCGCCAGGGCCAGCGCGATATTTGCGCTCACGGTCGATTTTCCCACCCCGCCCTTGCCGCTGGCCACGGGGATGACGTACTTCACTCCCGGAATGAGGCTCTCCCTGACCTCCGCCGGTGTGGGCGCGGGCCGGGGAGGGGGCGGTCCCCCCGCCATCGCTAAAGGTTTTGATCCCCGTTTCGGGCCCGACCGATCAGCACTCATCAACCCATCTCCTATACCCGGGCGGAAAAAATTAATCCTGGAGAGGTTCGGAACTCACCAGCAGATCATCCCCCTCGACCTTGACCGAAAACCTGGCAACCTGGGAATCGGGAACAGTGAGATTCTTCCCGGTCGAAAGATCGAACCGCCAGCCATGCCAGGGGCATCTGACGGCGTTGTCCTCCACCTGACCTTCCCCGAGCGGCCCGCCCTGGTGCAAACAGGTGTTATGAAGGGCAAAAAATTTCCCCTCCACGTTGAAGAGAGCCACCGGGGTGCCCCCGACCTCGACGACCTTTCCTGCCCCGGCGGGGATCTCCTCCTTGGTGGCGACTTTGACGAATTCTGCCATTCGAGTCTCCCTCGTTTCCAGGTTTCGATTTTATGGAAACCGGACAACTTTATCAAGTATAGATTTCCCCGATTGACAGGCCGCGATCCCTTCTCCTATTCTTGCGTTGGAGGCCGCGGGAACATGCCGGAAAGAAAGATCTGGTTCGATCTCCACGAAGAGGGGATCGATTCGCCCGATGTCGCCATCCTGGGACTACCATTTGACGGTAGTTCCAGCCGGCAGCGCGGCGCGGCGGCCGCGCCGGATCGGCTCAGGGAGATCTCCCGGACCGCCGATCCGATCACGCGCTCCTTTAAGGTGATCGACCGACTCACCTTGACCGATTTCGGGGATGTCCCGGCGATCGGCCCGGACGGACAACCGGTCGGACAGGATGAGTTCCTGAAGACGGCCGGCGAACGGATCGCTGCACTCCCGAAAGATTCTTTCCAGATTTGCCTAGGGGGGGACAATTCGGTCAGCATCCCCGCCATCCGCGGCTTCGCCCGCAAGCACGGGACCGATGTCGGCGTGATCTGGTACGACGCCCACCCCGATCTGTTTGAAACCTACCAGGGAAACCCAGACTCCCACGCCTGCGCGCTGCGCCGGGCGATCGACACCGCGGGCATCGATCCCGGCCGGGTGTTTCTGCTGGGAACCCGGTCCTTTTCGCGGACCGAGGCCGACTACATCCGGGGCGCGCAGGTGAAGATGATCACCGCCACGGAGTGGCTGGCTACCTCCACCGAGGCGGTCGCGGCACGGATCGCGGATGCGATGGCCAATCTTCCAGCGGTCTACCTTGCTGTCGATATCGACGGTTTCGATGCCGCCCATGCGCCGGGAACCGGCTACCCGATGCCCGGCGGCATCGGCAGCGAGGCGTTCTTCCGGTTACTGGATCTTCTCTTCCCGCGTATCCCCATCCGGGCCCTCGACCTCACCGAGATCGCTCCCCGCCTGGATCGGAACGACGCCACCAGCTTTCTCGGAGTCCAGGTGATACTGGAAACGGTCGGATCGATCCGTCGGCAACCCGATGCATTCCGGGTGAAACGATGACGACTCCCCCATTCAATCAATACCTCGGGGTGAAGGTGGAACGATTCGACCCGGACAAATCGATCGCCACCCTGCGGCTTGCCGCCCACCATCTGAATCGCCGGGGCGTCGCGCACGGCGGGGTGGTCTCCTCCCTTCTCGACAGCGCCCTGGGCGCCGCCGTGATCGCGTCGATCCCGAAGGAGTGGTGGTGCGCCACCATATCCCTGTCGGTCCAGTTTCTCGAGGGGGTGGGCGAGGGAACCCTGACCGGAACCGGCCGGGTGGTTCGCCGCGGCCGGCGGGTCGCCTTCGCGCAGGGAGAGATCCGGGATCAGAAGGACAGGATCATCGCCGTGGCTCAGGGGTCATGGCATCTCTGGCCTTTCCGGCCCGGCATGCAGGGCGGGGAATCCAGTCCCCATGTAATAGTGGCGGCGACGGGCGAGTCGATCAAGGTCGGAAAGATCATCGGGATCGGCAGGAACTACGCGCACCACATCCTCGAAATGGGCGGCGGCGCCGGGGACGCCCCCGTCCTGTTCACCAAACCGGCGGGCGCCATCCTGCATGACGGCGGCACGATCCGGATCCCGCCGGAGGCGGGCGCGGTCCACCACGAGGTGGAGATGGTGGCCGTAATCGGGAAACGATGCACAGCGGTTTCCAGGGAAGAGGGGATCGAGCATGTCCTTGGATTCGCGGTCGGCCTCGACATGACGTTGCGCGACCTGCAGAAACAGGCCAGGGAACGGGGCGAGCCCTGGGCCGCCGCCAAGGGATTTGACACCTCCGCTCCCGTCTCGACCGTCACCCTCCGGGATCAGGTGGGGGACGGGTCCGGCCTTCGTATCACCCTGGACAGGAACGGCAAGCGATGCCAGGAAGGCACCACCTCGGAAATGATCCGCGGCGTGGGGGAACTCGTCGCCTTCGCCTCCCGCCAGATGACCCTGGAACGGGGCGACCTCCTGTTCACCGGAACTCCCGCCGGCGTCGGTCCGATCGCGCCCGGCGACGTCCTGGAGGCCCGCCTGGAGAAAGTCGGCTCCCTCCGCGTCGAGGTTGCCGCCGCGGAATCCGGACACCGCGGGCGATAACCTGTTAAAGGTTTGGGGTCCGTCTCTTTCAGAACAGGTAGGCGGTGAGGAAGATGCCGACCATGGCCAGCACCACCGCCAGCTTGGCGCCGACCCCGAGGATCAGGCTGAGCCAGGTGCCGGCTCCCACCTTGCCGGCGCGCCGCCAGTCGCGCTGGTGCAGGTACTCGCCGAGGACCGCGCCCAGAAACGGGAATAAGATCAATCCGATCAGACCGGAAAAGATGCCGGCGATAACCCCGAGGACTGCCCCGGCCACCGCCTCGCGGCTGGCGCCGAGGCGCTTGGCCCCCAGGGCGACGGCTATATAGTCAATTCCCAGGGGCAGGAGGGTGAGGATGCCGAGGACCGTGAGGGTCACCCAGCCGACCTTCTCGAACCGGTCGATCCAGGCGACGATCAGCAGGCCGAGAAACACGAAAGGCGAGCCCGCCAGCCCGGGCAGAACCGTCCCGGCGATCCCCAGCAGGA
>JAPUIV010000156.1 GCA_027296665.1 Acidobacteriota bacterium
CGATACAATTTTTCTGAGCGGCAGCGCCTGTTTTCTATTTATACGATTTCTCCCCATACCGTGTCCGATTACTACCGGGAGTTGCAGAAGTTTCAACCTGACTATTTTGAAGGGTATCCCTCGGCCATGTACCTCGTGGCCCGATTCATGAAAGAGAAAAACCTGCAGGGAATTCGTCCCCGGGCCATCATTTCTTTCGCGGAAACTTTGCTGGCGGAACAAAGAAGGATGCTGGAGGAACAGTTCGGGTGCCGGGTCTTTGACTGGTATGGCACCAGCGAAGGATCGGTTCACATTATGCAGTGTGACCAGGGTACCTATCACGTGTGCGCCGAGTTCGGCTACGTCGAGGTCCTGGATTCCCGCGGGAATCCAGTTCCCGCGGGGGAGTCGGGGGAAATTGTCGGAACCTCCTTCGTGAACCGTTGCCACCCGCTCATCCGGTTCGAGACCGGGGACATCGGAGTTGCCTCGGACCGAGTATGCCCCTGCGGGAGGGGACTGCCCGCATTCGAGAGCATTATCGGGCGGAAGGACGATGTGATCATCACCGCGGACGGAAGGCATTTGAGCCGCCTGGATGGCGTATTCAAGAATACCTACCACATCCGGGAGGCGCAGATTGTCCAGGAAGATCTGCAATCGGTCCAGGTTTTCGTCGTGACCGATCCCGGATTCGAGGACTTTGACAGGGAAACCCTGTTGGAAAATCTGCGCCACTATATTGGAGACCAGATGACATTCCGGATTTCGCCGGTGCGGGCCATTGACAGGACGGCAGCCGGAAAATTCCGATCGGTGATTTCGAAATTGCCTCCCCGGGACGTGGCAGAGTCCAAAAAACCGAACCAGTAATGCGGGGTTCCCGTATTACCCGGCTCGAAGCTTGCGCTGGCGGGAGAGCCATTGTAGTTTGGGGCCGGAATGTTTCCAGACCATGCGGATGATGTCGATCGGTTTATCGATGAAATAAAGGGAAGTTGTCCATCGCAGAAACCTGTTATCGAACGGGCGGGTGAGAAACAAGGGATCGGGAGCCGAGCCAAGCCGCAACAGCCTCTTCCGCATCCAGCCGATGGCTGTCCGGCGAAGGATCTCCGCGGGTACCGCGCCAGGAAAGATCTTTTCCAGGTATTGCAGGGAATAATAGACCGGGGTCCGGATCCTCCATCGCTCCGCCAGGGTCAAGAGAAGATCCCAGTCCAGGGAACAACGGCCGATCATCTCCTTGATATCGTGGACCCAGATGAGCCTTGGGGAGAAGTAATGGTGATAGGCGAGGTGGATCAGGAGGTGAAGGATCAGGTCCTCGTTGGAGAGTCGCCGGATCGAATCCCCGTCATGATCTGCGTCGATGGCCCGTTCCCAGAGACCGGCAATCTCAATGGAATGGCAAAGTTCCTTTTCCAGGTTCCAGTGAATTTCGAACAGGGTTGCGAAGTCATCATTGGTCCGGATATCCAGATGATAAAAGTGTTCATGAAAATACTTGATCTCCTCCTCATGAGGTACCTGCCATCCGTCGTTGGCAAGTAGATCGAGGGTTTCCCTGAGATCCTGTTTTCTTATGAGGACATCCACGTCGGTCATGGGCCGGAGACCGATATCGGTATACAGCAGGGATAGAAGAGAGGCACCCTTCAGGACGATAATCGGAATTCCCGCTTTCCGGAGAGTGGAATGGAAGGCCCGGAGTCGGTCCAGCAAATAAATATTTCTCACCATGTACTGTCGCCGGGTTTTTTCCAGTTGCTGGAGGATTCCTTCCCAACCACTCCCGGAAATACCCTCTTTCTTCAGCTTCGCCAGGATGATGGCACTCACCCCGTGGGATTGGCACAGTTCCAGGAATCGGGCCGCCGATTCCGGCGGTGACGGTTTCCCCTCCCGCCCGGAGAGTATCCGGACAATCAGATGTTCAACCTCGTGAGGCGCTCTCATGACAGGAAGTCCACCAGGCGCTGTCCCAGATTGGTGAATCGTTTCTGGGTTCGCCGGTTGCGCACGGCGAGGTGGAGGGCCTGGCGGGTGCCGACCAGGAAGAGGGCCTGCCGGGCGCGGGTGATGGCTGTGTACAGCAGGTTTCTTTGCAGCATGATGGCGTGCTGGGTATGGAGGACCGCTACCACGACCGGATACTCGCTGCCCTGGGATTTGTGGACCGTGCAGGCGTAGGCGAGGTCCAGTTCGTCCAGATCCTCCGTCCCGTAGGAAACCAGCCGGTCGCCGAACCGGACCCCGATCCATTTTTCCCCGGTGTTCAGGGTTTCCACCCGGCCGATATCACCGTTGAACACCTCCCGTTCATAGTTGGTCCGCAGTTGCATGACCTTGTCCCCTACCCGCAGGGGGTGGGAGCCCTGTGTGACCTTCTGGCCGTGCGGGTTCAAAACTTTCTGGAATTCCTGGTTGAGGCGTTGAACGCCGATGGGACCCCGGTGCATGGGACTCAAGACCTGTATGTCCCGAACCGGGTCGAGGCCAAACCGGGCGGGGATCCGATCGGCCACCAGTTCCCTGAGAGTTTCAACAATCCGTTCCGGATCTTTCCGTTCGAGAAAGATGAAATCGTGATTCTCGTCCTCACTCCCGCACAGCGGCATTTCTCCCCGCCGCACCCGATGGGCATTCCTCACAATGGCGCTCTCCCGGGCCTGCCGGAATACCTCCACCAGGCGCACGACCTGCAGGCACCGGGAGTCGAGAAGATCGCGCAATAAGTTTCCGGGGCCGACTGGCGGCAGTTGATCGGAATCGCCGACGAAGATCACCTGGCAACCGATCGGGATCGCCTCCAGAAGATGGTAGGCGAGAACCATATCGACCATGGAGGATTCGTCGATCACCACCACGTCGGTCTCCAGCGGATGGGCCCGGTCGCGGAGAAATGATTGGCTTCGGGGGTGGAACTCCAGCAGGCGGTGGATGGTCCGGGCTTCCCGCCCCGTCGCTTCCCGGATGCGCCGGGCGGCCCTGCCGGTGGGGGCGCACAGGCTGATCCGTTTTCCCTGTCCTTCCAGGATCTGGAGGAGGCCTCGGATCAAGGTGGTCTTCCCGGTGCCGGGGCCACCGGTGATCACTAGCGCGGAACTGGACAACGCCTGCCGCATCGCCTCCCGTTGTTCCTTGGCAAAGGGGGTGCCGAATTCGACCTCCAGATCTCCGAATACCTGCTCCCAGTCGATCCGGGCCGCCTGCACGGGTGTCCTGGCCAGATCCCGGATACCCTCCGCGACCCCCAGTTCGGCTTGATGGAGTTCCGGTTGAAAGACCCCTTGCCCTTCCGCCAGGTCTTCCAGGATGACCTCTCCGCTGCCGGCGAGATCTTCGATCGCCTCCTCCACGAGGCCGGGATCGCAGTCCAGCCCGATGGCGGTTTTCCGGAGGAGCAGGTGGCGGGGAAGGAAAAGGTGGCCTTCGAGGGATCCCTGGGCCAGGAAATGGCCGACCCCGGCCCGGATCCGTCTGGGGTCGTGGTCCGGGATGCCGAGACTCCTGCCGATCCGATCGGCCGTCAGGAAACCAATCCCGGTGATCTCCCGGGCCAGACGGTAGGGGTTCTCCCGGATCACGGCGATTGTCCGGCTGCCGTATCGTTTGTGGATCCGGGCGGCAATCCGGACCGATACCTCGTGTCCGCGCAGAAAGATCATCACATCATGGTTCGACCTTTCCCGGCTGAAGATCTCCCGGATCTTTTCCGCCCGGTTGCGGCCGATCCCCTCGACCTCGCGGAGCCTTTCCGGCCGGGATTTGAGGACCTCGAGGGTGTCGGTTCCAAACGCATCCAGGATCCGTGCGGCCAGCACCTCACCGACTCCGGGAAAACGGCCGGAGGAGAGGTATTTTCGGATCCCTGCGGCCGTGGTCGGAGGCACCGTGACGCAGGCCTCCACCCGGAACTGTTTGCCGTACCGTCGATCGACTTCCCATCTGCCGTGAATCCGGAGCCGGTCGCCGGGCCGGAAGTCCGGCAGATGCCCGGTGACGGTGATCGGTTCGATCTTACCGAGAACGCCGAGGCGGGCCACGGTCCAGCCGGTATCCGGATTCCGGAATACAACCCGTTTGAGGATCCCCTCGAGCCTTGAAGGGGCTTCGGTCTCCCTCATTGTGTCAATCGTTCCGTCCATGTTCCGTTCCTGTTCCAAGCAAAATCTTGGCCGCCTCCTCCGGCGGCACCGGATTGATGTACATTCCGGTGCCCCACTCGAACCCCCCCAGCCGTACCAGCCTCGGCAGGATCTCGAGGTGCCAGTGGTAGGGACCGGTTCGGAAGCGCGAATTGGGAGCGGTGTGCAGGGCCAGATTGTAGGGGGGATCCTGGAGTTTCTCTTTCACCCGTCCGAGTTGTTCCTTCAAGATTCCGGCCAGCGAGGTGATTCCCGCCGGGTCCAGATCTTGGAAGGATTCGAGGTGCGCCCGGGGCGCGATCAGGATCTCGAAGGGAACCCGGGAGGCAAAGGGAGCCATGGCGATGAACGCCTTGCCGGCCCGCAGGACCCTCCGGCCTGATTCAATCTCGGTCCGGATCAGATCGCAGAGAAGACATCCGCCTTGCCGTTCCTGGTGCAGGCGGAATGCGTTCGCCTCCCGGTTGATTGCATCCGGGCAGACCGGTGTGGCGAGGATCTGGATATGGGGATGGGTCAGGGAGGCGCCCGCGGCTTCCCCGTGATTCTTGAACAACTGGACGTAAGCGTGATCGGGATCGTCCATCAACTCCCGGAGTCGATCCCGGCAGACTCTAAGGAGATCGGTGAGATGCTGCAACGAATGATCTCCCAGCCCCCGGTCATGGAGTGGAGATTCCACCACCACTTCATGGGCGCCGCGCCCGGCGACCCATTTGAGGAGTCCCTCGCTTTCCCCCTTCCCGCTGCTTTCGGACTGCAGGGCCGGAAACAGGTTCGGGATCACCCGCACAGTCCATCCGGGCGAGTTCGCGGCCTCACCCGGTGGCCGGATCGCCGCGATCTCGCCGGGAGTCCTGTTTTCATTTTCAGGGCAGAGAGGACAGTTGGAAACTGGCGGCGGGCGGGGAGGGGAATGCGGAGAAAGGTCCATGGGACGCCGTGCCCGATCGCTGGCGATGATGGTCCAGTAACCCCCGAACGGATCTTGGCGAAGTTCCGACATCGAGGAATTATGCGTCCGTCATTTCGGGACTGTCAAACCGGCCTCCCGTCTTGCTCCCCATCCTGCCGGGGGGTAGAATCCGGTTGACCTTTCCTTGCAGTAAAAACCGGAGGTTAAAGATGCGAACGAAACTCCCCTGGAAATCGCCCCGTCTGGCACTTGCCGCCCTGCTCATCGTTGTTTCCGGGGGAGCCGCCCTGACTGCTTGTGCTCCCGGTCCCGGCGGGGGGAAGATCGACGCGCGGCTGGCGGCCGAAACGGACGAGTTCCTGAAACAGTACAACACGATGTTTCAATCGGTCTACACCCCCCAGGGGGAAGCGGCATGGGTCGCCTCGACCGACGTGACGCCAGAACATGACGAGGAGCGGGTGCGGGCAGGTAAGGTGTTCGCGGCGGCGGTCGGCGATGAAAAGGTTCTGCAAAAAACCTTGAAACTACTGGAAAAAAAGGATCTCTTGCCTTCGATTCAGGTGCGCCAACTGGACCGCATCCTGCTCAACGCGGCGGAATCGCCCGGCACGATTCCCGAAGTTGTGGCGCGCCGGGTGGAACTGGAAGGGCAACAATCGAGCCGGCTCGATTCCTACCAGTTTTGCCTTCAGCGGGACGGGGAGGAATGCCGCGTTCCGATCACCGCCAACGGCATCGATAACCTGCTTGCCGAATCCCGGAACCTGGAGGAGCGCCGGCGAGTATGGGAGGCCTCGAAGGAGATCGGTCCTGTTTTGAAAGAGGGGCTTGTGGAGCTCCGGGAGGTTCGCAACGCGGTGGCCCGGGAGATGGGATATTCCTCTTTCTTCGCCTTGCAGGTGGCAGATTACGGCATGACCGTGCCGGAAATGATGGAGCTCCTCGATCGGTTCCTGGCCGATATGAAACCGCTGTACGAACAACTCCATTGCTGGACGAAGTACACGCTGGCGAAACGTTTCGAGGAACCGGTGCCGGCGGGCCTGATCCCCGCCCAGTGGTTGAACAACCGTTGGGCCCAGAGCTGGCCCGGAATCGTCGATGGGGTCGACCTGGACCCCTTGTTCCGTGAGGAGACCGCCGCGCAGATCGTCCGCCATGCCGAAAATTTTTACGTGTCAATCGGATTTTCCGAACTTCCCCCGAGCTTCTGGAAGAATTCCGACCTGTATCCCGTTCCGGAAGGGTCCAGTCGTTTGAAGAATTCCCATGCTTCCGCCTGGGATATCGATCTCACCGGCGATGTGCGCTCCTTGATGAGCGTGGAACCGAACACCCGGTGGTTCGGAACGGCCCACCATGAGCTCGGACATATCTACTATTACCTTTCCTACGACCGGCCCGGGGTGCCGTTGGTTCTCCGGGAGGGGGCGAATCGCGCCTTTCATGAGGGGATCGGCGAGTTGATCTCGATGGCCTCCATGCAGATTCCCTACCTGCGGGAAGTCGGGATCTTGCCCGAAGGGAGGGAGATCGACGGGATGCAATGGCTGCTGAACGAAGCCCTGGAGGAGACGGTGCCGTTTCTTCCCTGGTCGGCCGGGGTCATGTCGCACTGGGAGCACGATCTATATGAAGGGGAACTTTCTCCGGATGAATTTAACCGCCGCTGGTGGAGTTACGTGGAACGGTACCAGGGGGTCGCCCCGCCGGCAACGCGCGGCGAGGAAAATTGCGATGCCTGCACCAAGACCCATGTGAACGATGATCCCGCGCAATACTACGACTACGCCATCGCCACCGTGCTGAAATACCAGCTGCACGATCATATCTGCCGGCGGATCCTCCACCAGGACGTGCATGCCTGCAACTATTATGGCCACAAGGGAGTGGGGGATTTTCTGAAATCAATCCTGGAAACGGGCCGGTCCCGCGACTGGAGGGAACTGCTCCGGGAGGCAACCGGGCGGGATCTCACCACCCAGCCGATGGAATCTTATTTCCGGCCGCTGGTGGAATTCCTCGAAGAAGAGAACCGCGGGCGGTCCTGCGGTTGGCGGGAGGAAGGAGCCTAGCCGGATCCCGGCTTCTGATTTAGCCGGTTGAACTTTCCCCGGCCCTGTGTATAATGATGAACTTTGGTATCGCGCCCCGGGGCCCCCGGCCGCCAGGCGCGGTCCGTTTCACCTTCAAAAGGAAAGCCCATGGCGACCGACCTTCCGATCCGCGAGGATTTTCTTGGCCACCCGAAAGGGCTGTTCATCCTGTTCTTCACGGAACTCTGGGAACGCTTCAGCTACTACGGCATGCGCGCCATCCTGGTGCTGTTCGTGGTCGCGGAAGTCAAGGACGGGATGCTGGGCGGTCTGGGGTGGTCGAAGGTAGCGGCCCTCAGCCTGTACGGCTGGTACACCATGAGCGTGTACGTCGCCTCGATCCCCGGCGGGTTGATCGCCGACCGGCTGCTGGGAAGGCGCAAGACCGTCATGCTGGGCGGCTTGACGCTGTGCGTTGGCCACCTCGTCCTGGCGATGCATGGGATCGGCTTCTTCTACCTCGGCCTGGGGCTCATTGTCGCCGGTGTGGGACTTCTCAAGCCCAACATCTCCACGATGGTTGGCGAGCTCTACCGGCAGGGCGACCCGCGACGCGACAAGGGCTTCATGATCTTTTACATGGGGATCAATATCGGCGCCTTTCTCAGCGGCATCATCGTCGGCTACGTCGGTCAGAAGATCGGCTGGCACTACGGCTTCGGCCTGGCCGGGATCGGCATGCTGCTCGGACAGGCGGTCTACATTCTGGGCCAGCGCCATCTGGCCGGCATTGGCATGCCCCCGGAACGCATCCACAAGGGAAGCGAGAAAACCACGGCCCCTCTCACCCGGGTCGAAAAGGATCGTGTCCTCGTTCTTCTCCTGTCGTTCCTGATCGTCGTCGTCTTCTGGGGGGCGTTCGAGCAGGCAGGCGGCCTGATGAACCTGTTCACGGATGAGAAGACGAATCGGGTATTGCTGGGATGGGAGATCCCGGCGAGCTGGTTCCAGTCGCTGAACCCGCTGTTCATCATCCTGCTAGCCACCGCGGTCGGCGCCTTCTGGTTCCGCTGGCAGAAGAAGGGACGCGAGTCGTCATCACTATTCAAGATGGGCGTGGGTACCGCCATCATGGGTTTCGGCTTCCTGTTCATGGCCATCGCCACCGTGCAGGCCGGCAACGAAGGCAAGGCCTGGATGATCTGGATTGTCCTGGCCTACCTCTTCCACACCATTGGCGAGCTGTCGTCCTCGCCGGTCGCGCTGTCGTTCATCACCAAGCTGGCGCCGCTCAAGTACGCCTCCCTGATGATGGGCACCTACTTCGCCGTGACCGGACTGGGGAACAAGGTGGCCGGTATCCTCGGAGAACTCGCCGTCGGCAACCTGGGCGAACTGAACACCTTCGTCGGCATCCTGGTCTTTTGCGTCCTGTTCGGCGGGCTGGTCATCGTCTTCCTCAAGCCGCTCAAGCGCCTCACGCATGGCGCCGAGGACCTGACGGACAAGGCGCCCTAGTCCGGCCCCGGGTTCTGCCGGAGATGGCGCACCCAGGCGGGAGGCAGGTTTCGGACCACCACCTTCCTTTCCACCTGATGGCCGTCGAGGAACCGGTGCAGGACACGATCCAGCGAGCGGATGCGCTTCCGCCCCGCCGGCCCGCCGGTGTACCGCCGCAGGGCGCGCATCCCCACATATTCGAAATAGCTCAGAGTTCCCCCTTCCCGGCACAGGCAGGTCAGGAGGCGAAGGATGCGGTCAACTCGCTCGGGGTCGAAATTGTTCAGAGGGAGACTGGAGAACACATAATCGAAACGCTCGGACCGATCGATCGTCTCGATCAGTTTGCCGACTATTCGCAATTCCGGATGATTGCCGCCGTCCGGGCTCCCATTGCGCGGGAGTTGTTCCAGGCAACGGCGAAAGGCGGGGTTCTGTTCATAGATCACCAGGAGATCCTTCGGACCGAGGTGGGCCAGGATCTTCCGGGTG
>JAPUIV010000157.1 GCA_027296665.1 Acidobacteriota bacterium
TTCTGGAGCAGGTGCTCATGGTTCTCACTGATCCGGAGCACTTCCTCCAGTCCAGCGATCCGGCGAGTCTGCGCCGCGTCCGCCTCCACCGCGTAAATGTCGCGGCCGTAGTGGCTGCCCACCAACCGCACCGATTCCGAACGCGCCGCCAGACGCCTTTCCACCTGACTCGGATCTTTCAGTCCGCCGAGCACTTCCACTCGCAACTGGAGGATCGGCGATGCCGCGCGTTTCTTCTCCAGCAAGGGGCGTAACCCCACGTCCGAGAAGATCTTGTGCGCGCGCGGTACCGGCGAGAAGGCCCGGAAATCGTTCGATTTCTGCAATTCGCTCATCAATTCAGGCGACACCCACAGCATGTAGCCGCCGCGAATCAGTCCCGCCACCCGGCCGCCATTCTCCGCGATCCGCCTCTCTACATCGGCGGGATGCCTCTTGCCTTCCTCGCTCAGAATCGCGTAGTTGAACGCTCCCGGCTTCAGACCCGCCCCCCGGGACGGCGATGTCGCAGGCTCGCGCAGATCAGCCGGCAGACCCTTCTGGTTGTCCGGGTCTGACACCCGGAACACCCCCGTCGAGGTGAACAGCGTATCCTTGCCCTTCAGCTTCCTGACATCTGAATCGAAGGAAACGCCCGCCAGAGGAGAGATACCCTCCGGACGAGCAAAGAAATTGTAATTATTCACCCCAGCACTGGGCCGCTCGATGGGGGAACCATCTCCGTCGCCGCCGGGGGCCAGGTTCCTTTCCCTCTGAATCGCCCAGTTTGTGAGGCTCGGGAGAAGGGCTATCCCCAAGACCAACAGAAGAATACCGCCCTTGGACCAGAACGCTGACGAACGCTCCTTCATGACATCCTCCCAAGATAGAGATATGGTGTGCGGAAACTAGTTCGGTTTCGTGAAAAATCGAGATACAAATTTAACCCTTTGACCAAGCTATGCGGCTATATACGGTGATTCCAGAACCTTGTCAAGCGGTTTTTTCCCGGTTTTGCGGACGGAGCGTCGGCAGGAATGGCCACCCAGGCTGAATTTCCGCCTGCAAATCTTAGCGAACCCGCGGCTCGAAATTGGCTCCCCAAGGAGCGTCGAGAAAAACCGAAAAATTTGACTTGATGTACACTACCCGGTAAAATCACAGTTCTCAAAATGAATTTGGGAAGAAAAAACAGCACGGTTTCCTTCCTGGAGGAGCAACCAAGTAGGGTATGGCCATTTCTGGAAAGGAACAGCTTCAAACCGACTTTAAAATGAGCGGTACCATTCTGTCAAGGGGATGGCTACCGATTTTGCGGACGGATCGTACGCAAATCTCCCCACGTACCCTCCTGGTAGCCCGGCTGGTGGCCATTGTCCTGTTCGCCCTCTTGACCTGGGCGGCGGCCTGGACCCGGATCCCGATCCCCGGCACTCCCGTACCGATGACCTTTCAGACCCTTGCGGTCCTCCTCAGCGGGGCTGTTCTGGGGCCCTTCCGCGGCGCGGCTAGCCAGGCTTTGTACCTGGGGTTGGGCCTGATAGGTCTACCGGTCTTCGCCGGCTCCGGGGCAGGGATGGCCTACCTGGCAGGCCCCACCGCCGGATACCTGGCAGGATTCGTCCTGGCCTCCCTGTTCGTGGGTGGCATGCTCGGGAAACGGCGGGAACCCGGCATCCTGAAGTTGTTTCTGGTCGTTCTTGCCGGGTCGCTGATCATCTCCTGCGCGGGTGTCCTTTATCTTGCCCTGTACATGGGCGGGAATTTCTGGGCCGCCCTCCTGCAAGGGGCCCTCATTTTTACCCCCTGGGATCTTCTCAAAGTAGTCGCCGCGGCAGGCGGCGCCCGACTCCTCCTGCCGGTCCGAAGGTATCTCCAGTCGTGAGACAGTGATGGACAATTCGGCGGTTTCCGGGGCCGGTCTCCTGGATAGGCTTGCGGGCATCCTGGTGAAGATGAAATCGGTAGTGGTCGGGTTCTCGGGCGGCATCGACTCGACCCTGCTGTTAAAGGTTGCCCGGCAGACCCTGGGACGGGATGGGGTTCTTGCGGTGACCGCGGTTTCCCCTTCCTATCCAGCCGATGAGCTCCGTCTTGCGGGCGATCTGGCCGCAAAAATCGAATCGGAGCATCTTTTGATCGATTCCCGGGAGATGCAGAATCCGCAGTACCTGCGTAACGACACCCAGCGTTGTTATTTTTGTAAAATGGAACTCTTTCGGATCCTTGAGGAGGTTAGGCGGGAGAGGGGATTCCAGACCATGGTCTATGGCGCCAATAGGGACGACTTTTCCGATATTAGGCCTGGAATGCGAGCCGCAACCGAGGCGGGGGTTCGGGCCCCGCTGGTGGAGGCGGAGATGGGAAAAGAGGAGATCCGCTTTCTGGGAAGGTATCTCGATCTGCCCAACTGGGACAAACCGGCCCGGGCTTGCCTTGCTTCCCGGATCCCGTTCGGGAACCGGATCGAATCGGAGAGTCTTCACCAGGTTGAGAGGGCCGAGGCATTCTTGCTGGAAAAGGGGTTTCGCCAGGTCCGGGTCCGCCACCACGGGCAGGTGGCCCGTATCGAGACCGATCCCGAGGGGATGGCGCGTTTCGGTCACCCCGGTGTCCGCCGGGAGATCGCGAATGCCCTGAAGACCTTTGGGTTCCGCTTCGTGACCCTGGACCTGGACGGCTACCGCCAGGGCAGCCTGAACCCTGCACCGGGTTCCCGGCCCGCGGGAAAATGATCCAACCCTTTTTTTCCCAACCGTGATGCAAAGGAAAATCCGGCTTGCCCTGTTCCTGGCCGCGGGCATCCTCTGCTTCCTGCCCTTCCTCACCTACGTGCCCGCAGGGGAACTGGCCCTTCGCACCGGGTTAGGGTCGGGGGACCCGACCGAATTCCTCCCCCCCGGTTTCCACCTGCGCATTCCCCTTCTTCAACAAATTCAAAGGTTTTCCTCCAGGGTCCAGCGGCTCACCCTGGAAGTGCCGGTTCAACTAGAGGATGGCATCCGGCTTATCCTTCCGTGCGAAGCGACCGCAAGGATCGACCCGGACCAGGTGAACGAATGGATCGGAGCAGGGAGTGCAACGGCCGTTCCGGACAGGATTCGGGCCGCGGTGACGGGAAGCCTGCCGGAGTGGGGTGTCTTCCTGGACCGGTCCATATTGCTCCTGAAGGGCCTGGAGCCGGAAATGGCCGGTCTCCTGGAGGAGAAACTTTCAGGAAGGGGCCTGGCGGACAGCCGGGTCCGGTGCGGACCCGCCGCCCCGGAGGGAGGCGAAAAACCAGATCGATTCCCTGAGATCCGCCGGGAAGCCGGCTCGGTGGCCACAGGTGTTCGGATCCTATTAATAGGCCTGGACGGTGCGGATTGGCGGATCATTTCTCCTCTGATCGAACAGGGAGCCCTCCCCAACTTGGCCGGTCTCCTGGGTCGGGGGATCGGGGGGAACCTGCGTTCGTTCCAACCGATGCTGTCCCCTCTCCTCTGGACCACGGTGGTGACCGGCGTGAGTCCCGACCTGCATGGCATCCTCGATTTTCTGGTCACCGATCCCGGTTCGGGATCTCCGGTGCCGATCCCGGGAACGTACCGGCAGGCGAAGGCGATCTGGAATCTCGCCACGGAATATTCCCGCTCTGCCGATTTCGTCGGGTGGTGGGCCACCTGGCCGGCCGAACGGATTGACGGCACCATGGTCTCCGACCGCGTTTCCTATTCCTTGTTCCAGGCTCCTCTGTCGGGACGGGAGATGGAGGCTTCCATCTCCCCCGCGGCCGATTACCGGGAGTTGATTTCCCTGGTGGTTGGGGCCGACTCGATTCCGTACCTTGAAATCCGGCAGTTCGTCGACATACCCCGTCCGGAATACCGCGAAGCACTAGATCAATTGGCCAGCCCCGCGGGGGGCTCCTATCGGAATCCGGTGAGCCATCTTCTGAAGATCCTGGCCGCCGCGAAGAGCTACCACCGGATTGCTTTGAAGCTTCTAGCCCGGGATCAGCCGGAGATTTTCGGGGTGTACTACCAGGGGATCGACGAGGTATCCCACCGGTTCGCCCACTACATGCCTCCCAGGATGGATATGGTGTCCCGGGACGATTATCTGAAATACCGGGACGCGGTCGAACGGTTTTACCTATTCCAGGACGAAATGATAGGAGAGTTGCTGGAGGCCGTATCAACCGATACCCTGGTGATGGTCCTGTCGGATCACGGATTCAAGTCGGGCGGGGATCGGCCCGAAGGGCTTCCTCCCGACATCGAGGGAAAGCCGGACCGCTGGCATCGGCCCCAGGGCATCCTGGTGATGAGCGGTGGTCCCGTCCAGGAAGGATCAGGGGCCCTTTCCGGTGATAGTCCCGCTTCGCCGGAATTGAAGGGGGCTACCCTGTACGATATAGCCCCGACCCTGCTGTACCTGGCCGGCCTGCCGATTTCCGGGGAGATGCCCGGGATCCCCCTGTTCGCTGCCCTGGATCCCGCTTTTTTGAAGAAAACGGCCGTCTACATGGTTGATTCCTACGGCCGGATGCCGGAACGGACCTCTCCCTCTCCGCAAGGATCTGCGGTGGAGGAGGAGATGCTGGCCCGACTCCGCTCCCTGGGTTACATCGCTGGTGATCGGCCGGGACAAGGGGGGGAAGTCCCGGCAGCGGGCACGGGAATGGCGACTTATCATGCGAACCGTGCCTACCTCAAACTTTCTTCCGGAGACCGTGGCGGGGCAGGGGTGGAGATCGACCGGGCCTTATCCCTGAAATCCGATTACCTGCCTGCCCTGGTTCTCAAGGCACAGATTCTCGAAGAGATCGGCGATTTCCCCGGGGCGTTGGCGGTGGCCCGGACCGTTCTC
Source organism: Acidobacteriota bacterium (assembly GCA_027296665.1). Lineage (GTDB taxonomy): Bacteria > Acidobacteriota > Polarisedimenticolia > JAPUIV01 > JAPUIV01 > JAPUIV01. Next base: position 4,831 of record JAPUIV010000157.1, read on the forward strand.
CAGGAGGAGGTGCGGCAAGGGGACCGACAGCCCGGGGCCCTTCTCCAGATGGCTCGCCTGTTCGAGGCATCTGGACGACCCGAAGCGGGGTTGGCGGAGTTTCTCGGTTATCTCGAAATGGGCGGCGGCGATCCTGAATTGTACCTGGCAATCGGAGCCCTCCATCTCGCGGTTGGCAACGGCCCGGCGGCGGCGGAGAGGTATCGTGAGGCGGTCGCTCTCCAGCCGGCCAATGAGGAGGCGGTTCGCCGGTTGTTCTTCATGCTTCTGGAACAACAGAAGTTCTCGGAGGCGGAGCAATTGGTGCGGGATGCAACCACCCGGGCGCCGGACTCCATCGTCCATCTGAACCTTCAGGGTCTCCTCTTCCAGGAACTTGGAGATTTTCAGGCGGCGGAGGGCTCTTTTCTTCGGGCCCGCTCCCTGGAACCGGAAGATGTGCCCACCATGTCCAACCTGGGAGGGCTGTACGGGAGTACAGGCCGTCTCGAGGATGCGGTTGAACTACTCAGGGAAGCCTGCGAGATCGATCCGGACAGCGAGGACGCCCTGGTGAATCTGGCCGCCGCGTTAGGCCGTCTCAACCAGCTTCCGGAGGTCATTTTCCGCCTGGAGTTTGCCAGGTCACGCGGGATCGATTCCCCGGGGATCCGGAATGCCCTGGGTGTGGCCTATTTCCAAACCGGCAGGAAAGATGACGCAAGGGAGTCATTCCTCGGTTCACTGAAGATCAATCCGGATCAACCCGAGGTTCGAAGAATTTTGGGAAACATCCGGGGGAATGAATAGGGGGCCGCCGAGATGCGTGGAGAAAGAACTGGTTCAGCCGATATCCCGGTCGCTCCCGGAGCTGTGAGCGAATGCGGATTGTCGACCCTGGAAGCGTTGTTCCTCGGTTTGGAGACTGCGGCCCGGACGGTTTCGGCGGAAGAACCGGGCGGGGTCCTGCGGGGGATGCTGGAGGGACTCAGAAGATTGCTCCGGGCCGACGAGGCGGTCCTGGCCATTCTGGATGAGAGCCGGAGAGGGTTTCTGGTGCGCCGGAGCCCGACCGCACGCTGGTCGGACACGGGGGATGAATGGGCTTCCCTGGACGAGGAAAACCCGATCGGTTGGGTGGGGTTGCGGAAGAGGCCGCTGTGGAGAAATCACCTCGCATCCGATCTCCAATTCCCCGCCGCCGATCGGGTGGAAGAGGGGAGCGAGATCCTGGCTCCCCTGGGAGGGGAGGGGGAGTGCTGGGGAGTTCTTGGCTGCCGGTCGCGCATGTCCTATGCCTACCGCCAGGAGGATGTCGAACTGTTCAAAAAATTCGCGGCGGTCGCCTCCGCATGCCTGGACCGATCGCGCCAATTTCAGGAGATCAGGAATAAGGCGCTCCTGGATGGGCTCACCGACCTCCTCAACCGGGGCAGCTTCAAACAGATCCTGGAATGGGAGGTGGAACGGTGCCGACGGTACCAGCACCGCCTGGCTCTCCTCTTGATGGATGTGGACGATTTCAAGGAGATCAATGATACCCATGGCCACGTCAGCGGTGACGCGGTCCTTGTGGGGATTGCCAGGATCCTGAAACGGCGGTTGCGGAGATTCGATATCATCGCGCGTTACGGGGGAGAAGAATTCGTGGCGTTGTTGCCGGAGACCTCGCTTCTGGGCGGGAAGCAGGCGGCGGAAAAGATCTGCCGGTCGATCGAGGGTGCCCATAGGAAGGGAGATCCCCCTGGCTTTCCCGGACGCGTTACCGTGAGCATAGGGGTTTCCGAGTTTCCCGGGGCGGCCCGATCCAGCCTGGATCTCCTCCAATCGGCCGACAGGGCTCTCTATGAGGCGAAGGGAGCCGGGAAAAATCGGACCGTCGTTTCGATGCCCGCTCCCTAAAAATTTCCTCCCGCTGGGATTCACAATCTCCCGTCGGCGATCGGATCGAGGCGATCTCTCAGTCCGTCTCCGAGAAGATTGAAACCGAGAACCGTCAAGAAGATTCCCGCCGCGGGGCCGAGGGTCAACCACCAGCCGCGTTGGAGGGCCGCCTGACCCTCGGAAAGGATATTTCCCCAGCTGGGAGTCGGCGGCTGGATGCCAAAACCGAGAAAGCTCAACGCCGTCTCGAGCAACACGGCCCCGGAAACACCGAAGGCCGCGGTCACCAGAACCGGAGGCAGGGAATGGGGCAGGATATGGTGGAAGATGATCCGGGCATTTGATGCGCCCGCGGCGCGGGCGGAGCGTACGAAGTCCCGCTCCCGCAGGCTGAGAAACTCTCCGCGTACGTAGCGGGCCATCCCCGTCCATCTCGTCAGGCCGATTGCCGCGATGATCGGAACCATGCCGGTGGAATCGATCATGCCGATCAGGGCGAGTATCAGGAACAGGGTGGGGAAACAAAAGACGATTTCCAGGATCCGTGACAGGATGGTATCGGAGATCCCGCCGAAATATCCCGCGGTCGATCCGAACAATACTCCAATGCCCAGGGAGATCAACATGGCGAAGATCCCGACCGTGATCGATACCGCCGCGCCGTGCACCCACCGGGCCGCGACGTCCCGCCCCAGCCGATCGGTCCCGAGCCAATGCCGCCGGCTCGGGGGCTGCAGGATCGAATCGAGATCGATCTCGGTCACCGAATAGGGTATGAGAGCGGGAATCCTGATCCAGGCCTCCTCCGGTGTTATTTTCCAGAGGGTTTCGTTCCCGGCAATCGGCGTTTTCCAGCGTGCCGGGATCGGATAGTCGGCGAGAGGGGGAAGCAGGACCCGGCCCTCCCGGGTCCAGAGAAAGATCGGCTTGTCATTGGAAAGAACCGGGGCGAACAGTCCCACCAACAGAACGAAACTAACAAGGACACCCCCCGCGCGGAGGGAATGACGGGGCATCATGGAGAGATCCCCCGCCGGTAGGTCACCCTCGGATCGGCCCAGGCGTACATGAGGTCGGATGCGAGGATCCCCCCCAGGGATAGGAGAGCGCTCATGGTAGTGAGGCCCATGATGACCGGATAATCCCTTCCCTCGACGGCGGTGAAGAAGAGCCGTCCGATTCCGGGCCAGGAAAAGATCCGCTCGATGATCACGCTGCCGCCGATGAGGGCGGGAATCAACATCCCGATGAGAGTCAGCAGGGGGATCAGGCTGTTCCGGGTGGCGTGTTTCAACAGAACGACCCGGTGGCTGAGACCCTTGGCCCGCGCCACCGTGACGTAATCCTGCTGGATCGAATCCAGGAGCCCGGCGCGAGCGAACCGGGTGAGGTAGGCAAGGCCGCCGTAGGTGAGGCAGATCGTCGGGAGAAGGAGATGCCGGATCCGAT
>JAPUIV010000158.1 GCA_027296665.1 Acidobacteriota bacterium
CGAATACCTGATCAATGGAACCCGCAGCCGGCTGAAGGATCTGCGGGATCTCCTGGAGAGGAAACGGATCGCCACCCGCCTGTCCTCGGTGATCGAACAGGGAAAAGTGGATGAGGTGATCAACGCCAAGCCGAAGGAGCGCCGTGGCCTGTTCGAGGAAGCCGCGGGGATTGCCGGCAACCAGGCGAAGAATCGCCTGGCAGCCAAGAAGCTTGAAGCGGCGGAAGGAAATCTGAGCCGGGTCGCTGACATTCTCCTGGAAGTGGAATCGCGGATCCGATCGTTGAAACGGCAGGCGTCCAAGGCAAAACGGTATCGAAATTTGATCGACAGGATCCGCCAGTTGCGCGCAGTGGTCCTCCACGAGACGCATCTTTCGCTGCATGGTAAACAGCAGGAGGCTGTCCGCCAGGAGGAACTGCGGCGGCGGGAGGATGTTGGGTGGGCGACCCGGCTGAGCAAGCTCGAGGCCGATTTTGAACGGAGCGATCTTGATCTTCGCCGCCAGGATGAAATCCTTGCCGACCATCTGGGGGGGATCCACAAAATTGAACTGGAGAATCAACGGCATCTCGCCGACCGGGACCACCTCCGGTCCGCGGGCGGGGAGATCGGGCACAATCTGAACCGGCAAGTGCTGCGGCTGCAGAATGCACGAAGGGAACTGGAATCGATCCGGGCGGCGATCGCCCAGGAGGGGATTCGATCCCGGGAGGCGGAACTCCTGCTGGAAAAGGCGGCCCAGGCAGCTGTTGCGGCGAGCGCCGACATGGAGCGGGATGCCGGACAAGTGCGCGAGATGGAACGCCAATCCGAGGAATCCCAGCGCCGCCACGTTACCGTTCTTCAGGAGTCGGCCGATCTTAAAAGCCGCACCCTGCAACTCCAGGAAAAGCATCGAGGGATTGGAGAACTGATCCAGAAGGTGGAAGACGAGATCGTTGAATCGAGCCAGGAAGGGGATGAGGTGAACGCCTCGACCCGCGCCCTGGCGGGCCGTCTGGAGCGCGCCTGCGAGGAGACGCGGGCCGGCCTGGCCGAAAAGGGACTGGCCGAATCGGAGCGGCAGAGGCTGGCCGTTCACCTCGAACAACTCAAGACCGGCCTGGGCGTGGCCGAACACCGTCTGGGTGTGGTGGATAACAAGCTCGAACTCCTTCGCCAGATTCGGACCGACCGGGAGACGGCCACCGACAGGTTGCGCGCCCTGATCTCCTCGAATGGCGGCATCGGCGGCGATCTTCAGGTCCTGGCCGAGGGGATCGAGGTACAGGAGGGGATGGAAAAGGCGATGGACGCCGTTCTGGGCGCCACCGCCGGGGCCTTCTTGGTTGGCAGCGGGGAACGGGCGGTTGCCGCCTGGAGAACCGTGCGGGCAGCCGGGGAGAAGGGATACCGGTTCGTGTGGAATCTGGGCAATGGATCCCCGGCCTCCCCGGAGGTGGCGGGATCGCAATCGCCGGTTGCCGATTCGCGGGTCCTCCTACCCCTGAGCCGGGCGGTTCTCGATTCCGGTCCCAGAGGGGAGGTTCTGAGCCATCTGGTCCGGCAGACGATGGTGGTGGGGGACCTCGACACGGCGTTGGAACTTCACGCGGAATATCCGAACTACGATTACGTGACCATTGACGGGGAACTGGTCCAGTCGAAAGGAATCCTGGAAGACGGCACCGATCGGCCCTGGGGAGCCTTCTCGCTGGAAAGCCGGATGGCGGAACTCGACCGGGAACGGAGCAGTCTCGACGCGAACCGGACCCGGCTCCGGAAAGAGATCGATGCCGGAAAAAATTCTCTCCTGCAACAGGAAAGCCGGTGCGGGGATCTCGATCGGTCGCGGCCCGAGGCGGAGAAACGGGAGATGTCGCTCCGTCTCGAACTCGAGGCGAAACGGACCGAAGCGGGAAAGATCGAGCGGCGGCGCCAATCGCTGGGAGCGCAGAGGGAAGAAATACTGAAGGAGCGGGATCGGCTCGAGATCGAATGCCAAGAACTGAGTGAGCGCCGCAAGGAGATCGAGGCGGAACGGGCCCGGCAGGAAGGGGAACTGGATCGGTTGCGTCATTCCCTGGGCGAGGCGCGGGACACTCTGGAGGAGGTCCGGGCGGTGTATCAGAAGACGGCCGGGCGGCGGGACATTCTGGAAATCGAATACAAGGTGTTCCAGAGGGAGATCCAGAAACTGCGCCGGAAGGAGGAAGATCTCCTGAAGGAATGTGAGGAGGCCGGGCGGGACCGGGACAACCTGGCGTCCCGCAGGGATCGAATGGAGACCGATCTGGAGAGGACCCGGATCGAGATCCGCCGGCTGGAGGAGAGGATGGCCGAGCTGGCCCGGGAGCATAGAAGTCTTCAAGAATCGACCGAGGAGATCAGGGCGGAAATGATCTCGAAGAAGGAACCGATCCGGGAGACCCGTAAGGCGCGTCAAGAGGTCCAGGCCCGGCTCCGCGAGGCGGAGCTCCTGCGAGTGCGTCTCGACACGGAGGCGGAACATCTGGAGCGGGAATGCCGTGAAGAGATGGGATGCGGGCCGGACGAGATTCCCGCTCCCGCCGGAAATGATCTGCCCGACCCGGCAGCCTGCTCCCGAGAGGTGGAAGAGTTGAAGGGGAAGGTCCAGCATCTCGGACCGGTAAACCTGGTGGCGCTCGAGGAACTGGGAGAACTGGAGGAGCGTTTCGGTTTCCTGAGCGGGCAGCGGCAGGATCTTCTCGATTCGATCGCCTCGCTCCGGAACACCATCCTGTCAATCAACAGGAAAAGCCGGGAACGTTTCATGGAGGCCTTCGAGACGATCCGGGATCGCTTCCACGAGACTTTCGAAACTCTCTTCGGAGGCGGGACCGCGCATCTTCGTCTGGAGGACGAGGAAGATCCCCTGGAGGCGGGGATCGAGATCGACGTCCAGCCCCCGGGCAAACGACTCCAGTCGATCCGTCTGCTATCGGGCGGTGAAAAGGCCCTCACGGCGGTCGCCCTGCTGTTCGCCGTATTCCACTACCGCCCCTCCTCTTTCTGCGTCCTGGATGAGGTGGATGCCCCGCTGGACGAGGCGAATGTTGAGCGGTTCTCCAAAATGCTGCGCAGTCTCACCAAGGAAACCCAGTTCATCTTGATCACGCACAGCCGCAGGAGCATGGAGAGTGCCGACAACCTGTACGGCATCACCATGGAAGAATCCGGAGTCTCCAAGGTGATGGCCCTGAAGCTGGAACGGGATCACTGAGCCGGCAGGGTCTTGAGCCCGGAACCGGTCAGGATCACCACCACAGGCTCCTCTTCCGGTCCGGCAGTCGCCGTGGCGGCGGCGAGAGCCGCGGCAGAGGTCGGTTCCACCAGGAACCCCGTCCGGCTCAGTTGCCGGTGGGCCGCCTCGATCTCCTTTTCCCCGACCGTGACCATTCTGCCGCCGCTATCCCGGACCGCGCGAAGGATCTCCTTGCCGCGGACCGGTTCCGGAATGGCAATCCCTTCGGCCCGGGTACCTTCCGGATCGATCCGGACCGGCCCCTCTTCCCCCCGTTGAAAGGCAAGGGCGAGGGGTGCGCAGGACCGGGCTTGAACCGCGATCAATTTCGGGCATGACCGGATCGAGCCGGTACGGAGAAGCTCTCCGAAACCGAGCCACAACCCCAGAAGAAGGGTGCCGTTGCCGGCCGGAAGAACGATCGTTCCCGGCGACGCCTTTCCCATCTGTGCCCAGATCTCGTAGGCGATGGTCTTCACCCCGTGCAGGAACAGAGGGTGGGTGACATGGCCGGCGTAAAACGTGCGGCGGCCCTCCAGAACCGCCAGACGGCGCGCCGCCGACCTTCCCTCCGGCACCCGCCGGACCTCCGCGCCAAAACTTTCCAGGAGACGCAGCTTGCCCGTCGAGATCCGGGACGGCACGTACAGGGTGGCCCGGATGCCCGCCAGGGCACAGTAGGCGGCCAGGGAACAGGCGGCGTTCCCCGACGAGTCTCCCACCACCTCGCCCACGCCCCAACCCGATAGATGGTTCACCAGGAGAACATATCCGCGGTCCTTGAAGGAGCCTGTCGGCTGGGTCGATTCCACCTTGAGAAACAGGCGGCGATCGCCGAATCGTTCCTCCAGAAGGGGGGTTCCGCCCTCTCCGAGCTGGAGAAGGGGCCGGCGGCCGGCCGGCAGGGGGAGAATGCCCGCGTACCGCCCCAGGCCGGCGGTCCGGGATGTGGGTGGGGAGGGGAATTTCCCCGGCGGCGGTTTACAGTCCAGAACGGCGCCGCAGTCGCACATCGCCCGGGGCTTGTCGAGGGGAAACCGTTCGCCGCAGGCGGAACATTGGAAGCACCAGGCTGGAGAGTTCATCGCTCTTTCCGGGCCTTCCGGGCGGTCTCGATCTCCGCGTCGATCTCCCGTGCGGCCGCGACGGGATCGGCCGCCTGCATTATCGGCCTGCCGACAACGAGGAAATCGGCCCCCGCGCGGATCGCCGCCGCCGGGGTAACGGTCCGGACCTGGTCCTGGCTGGGGCCGCCGGCCGGCCGGACCCCCGGGGTCACGATCAGGAATCGGTTCCCGCATGCGGTCCGGATCGATCCGGCCTCGCGGCCCGAACAGACGATCCCCTGAAGACCCGAATCGCGGGCCAGGAGGGCGAGGTTTCTGGTCTCCTCCTCCAGAGGCCGATCGATTCCGAGCCCGGGGAGGTCGGCCGGGCCCAGACTTGTCAGGATGGTGGCGGCGAGGAGATCGACAGGAGAGCCGTTCCGGCCGGCCGCCTCCCGGACCGCCTCGACGGCCCGGCGCATCATCTTCGGGCCCCCCAGTGCGTGAATCGTCAGGAACCGGACCGGTGGGGCGCAGAGATTCCGGACGGCGGAAAAAACGGTTTGCGGAATGTCGTGGAATTTGAGGTCGAGAAAAACCTCAACCCCGATCTCGCCGAGCCGTTCCAGGAGCTCCCGCCCGCCCGAGTGGAACAGAGCCGGTCCGACCTTGCAGAGCCGGGTCACCCCGCCGAGCCGCTGCATGAGATCGACGGATTGCCGGGAGTCGACCCCGTCCAGGGCCAGGATGAGTCGTCCAGTGGCTTTCATTGCAGTCCGGTAATTCTCCCAGATGGCTGATGGGATTGCAAGAAGAGTCGATCCCTTCCTTGAGCTTCTCGGAGTAGGGAATTATTATTATTTTCAGTTGTTTATCTACCCGAGAGGGCCTTCAATCCAGTATCGTGGGGAACCATGAAACGATTCTTTCCATTCCAATCCTCGATGACTCTTATTTGGGTTCTGGCGGGAGCGATCCTTGCCCTCGGCGCCGCCATCTGCTGCACCGGACTTCCCGGCCAGGGCGAATCGAGCCACCTCGATGGGGATATCCGTGAGATCTCCCGGGGGGAGGAGGTGGAACTGGAGGACCACAAGGCTGCCGGGAAGTTCACCCTGTTCGATTTCTATGCCGATTGGTGCCCGCCCTGCTGGGAAATTAATCCCGAACTCGAGCGGTTGGCCAGCGATTCCGATCGGATTGCGGTCCGCAAGATCAACATCATCGACTGGACCACACCGGTGGTTAAACAGCACCGGGTTACCGAGCTGCCCTTTTTTCTTCTGTTCGACCCAGACGGCGAGCTCCTGGCCTCCGGTGACGAGGCGTTGTTTCGCTTCCGGGAGATTGCCGGAACCGACCCTACCTCCGAAACGCCGCCCGCGGCCGCCACCTTCATCGGGGAAGGGAACCGATGAGACCTCGAAGCTCCTGGATCCCCTCCTTTTCAAGAAAGGTTTCGATCTCTTCCAGAACATGAACGGAACAGAGAGGATCGACGAAATTTCCCGTTCCCACCTGGACCGCCGAGGCCCCCGCGATCATAAATTCCACCGCATCCTCACCGCTCCTGATGCCGCCGATCCCCACAATCGGAAGATCGGTGGCGGCGCGCACCCGGTCGACCAGGTAGATCGCCATCGGTTTGATGGCCGGTCCGGAAAGCCCGCCATGACGGGTGGAGAGTCGGGGCCGCCGGCTCCGGATATCGATGGCCATGCCGAAGAAGGTGTTCACCAGGCTGAGAATGTCGGCGCCCCCCTGCTGGGCGGCCTCCGCGAGCGGCCGGATGTCGGTCACGTTCGGGGTGAGCTTGACCATGAGCGGGAGCGAGGTGACGTCCCGGACGGCGCGCACTACCTCCCGGGTGGCCTCAGGGTCGCAGCCGAAATCGATTCCGCCCCGGGCCGTGTTGGGACAGGAGATGTTCAGTTCCAGGGCCGCCAATCCCTCCCCCGCATCGGCTTTCCGGGCAACCTCGCAATACTCCTCGATCGTTTCGCCAAAGAGATTCGCGATGATGGCGGTGCGGTATTTTCGCAACCGCGGCAATTTCTCCTCGAGAAACCGATCGATCCCGCAGTTCTCCAACCCGATCGAGTTCAACATGCCGGCAGGTGTCTCCCAGGTGCGGGGGGACCGGTTACCGGGCCGCGGCCGGCAGGACAGTCCCTTGACGACGAAGCCGCCGAGACGGTTCAGGTCAAGAAACGGTTCGAACTCTTCGCCGTATCCGAAAGTTCCACTGGCGGTCAGCACCGGGTTTTTCAGATGGAGGGGCCCCAGTTTGACCGCGAGATTCATTGGTGCGCTCAAAACCGGATCTCCTCACCGGCAAAGACCGGCCCGTCGGTGCAGATGCGCAGATACCCGCCCTCCGGCCGATTGGCCTCGACCCCGCAACCGAGACAGACACCGAATCCGCACGGCATGACGGCTTCGAGGGACAGCCGGCAGGGTACTCCACCCTCCCTGCAGACCCGGGCCACGGCCCGGAGCATCGGATCCGGCCCGCAGGCGTAAACCTCGATCCCGTCTCTATCCTCTTCCACCATCCGTGCAAGGGGCGCCGTCACGAATCCTTTCTCCCCCACGCTGCCATCCTCGGTGACCAGAACCGGATCCCCCCCGAGCTGGCGGAACCAGTCGACCCCGACAATCTGGCCGGCCGAGCGGGCGCCGTACAGGAGTGTCCAGGCAATCCCGGAACCCCGGAGCCGTTCCGCCATGAAAGGAAACGGGGCGAGGCCAATCCCCCCGGCCACAAGAACGACCCGGCGGGGATGGCCGCCGGGGAGGAGGGGAAATCCCCGGCCCAGGGGACCGAGGCAGGAAAGGGTATCGCCGGGGACCAGGCGGGTCATGAGCCGGGTGCCGGAACCGGCGACCTGGTACAGGATCCGGAAGGTTTCCGGTCCGGTCGCTGGAGATCCTGATGGGCCGATCTGGCAGAAACTCATCGGGCGGCGGAGCAACGGTTCCGGAGAGGGTGAAGCCTGAAGCATGACGAACTGACCGGGGAGAGCGGCCCTGGCGATATCGGGGGCATGAAGAGTGAGGAGAAAGATCTCGGCACCCAGGATCTTGTTGGCCCGCACTTCCACCTGGGTTTCGAAAAGCATGTTCTGTCCCTGGATCAGGAAGTCGAAAGACTATACCAGAAAAAGGGCCGCGGCCAAACAGAAATGGAATTTAAACGCCGCGGGCACCTAAGGTATCGGTGCTGTGTGCTAGTATGCGGCCGATGCGGCTGCTGAAGATCTTTACCAACGCCCTCCTCGCCGGTTGGTACGGCGGGTTCCTGCTCATCCTCCTGATCTACCTGGTGAACCCGGAGGTGAAACTTACCGGTCCGGGGTATTTCTCCATGGTTCCGGTTATCGGCATCTCCTACACTCTTCTTTCCGCTCTTTTCTGGACCCTGATCATGGTGGCAGTGCGGGCCTTCTGGCGGGGCCAGCTAGTGCCCCACTGGGTCTCGTTCCGGTACGTTGTCTGGATGCTGGTGGTGAACCTGGTGTTCCTCTTCACCCTGTACAGCATTAACCGATGGGAATTCCGTTTGTACCTTCCCCCCGACCCCGCCCGGATCTTTTTGCTCTCCTCGACGATCCTCCTTGGATTGCTCGGTATCCTGGTATTCCTCGGGCTGTCCGGACACCGCCGGGCCACCCGCAGACACCGGAACGGCGCGGCCCTGTTCCCCCTGGTCAGCCTCCTTCTCCTGTTGTGGCTGAGGGCTTCCTACCCGCCCGGAGAAGAAATCCAGGCGAGTGTGGCACTGACCTCCGGGAGGATTACACCGACCTCCTTCCTGATCGCGATCGATTCCGCCTCCCTGGATCTCATAGTCCCGATCGCCGCCAAGGGGAATCTTCCCAACCTGGCCCGCATCATGCGGGAAGGAGTGCACGGGCGATTGCAGGCCTTCAAGCCGGCCACGCCCGCGACCTGGTGGGCGAGTCTGTCGACCGGCAAGTTGCCGTACCGGCACCGTCAGTTCGGGCATCGCGCGGTTCGATTCGCCGGTTCCTCCGTCCCCCTCGGAATGATCCCGCGCGGACTGCCGAGACGAACCCTCATTTCCCTCGGTTGGTTGAAACCTTTGTCCCCGGGAACCCTGGGTCCCGGCGCTCGAGGGATCGACGCCATCCTGCAAGAAATGGTCACCAGCATTCAATTTATCAACTGGACGGAGAACGGGATGGGCGAACCGGGCGGTGCCTTCTCCAGGCCCCCGGTCCCCGCCGGGGAGGATCCCTTTCCGGGGTTCGACAGTGAAGGTCCCGGCCTATCGTTACTGAGAGGACTGGTGGCCGGCATGGAGCCGATTGACCGTGAAGATGGACCGGAGATGCAATCGACGCTCCGGGACGATCTGGTCCGGGCAGTACTGGGAGACCTGGATACTTTCCGACAAGCGGAGACGGCTCTTGAGGTAAGCCAGCCGGGAATCCTGGGCATCCGGTTGCGGGGCCTCGACCGCGTGAGCCATAGGTTTCTCCGGTTTCACATGCCCGAGGCGTTCGGGAACGTCCCGCCCGCAGTCATCTCGCGCAATGGCGGTGTCCTCGAGGCCTACTACCGTTTCCTGGACGACCTGATCGGCAAACTCATGGATCATCTTCCCGAGGAGGGAAGGTTCTTCGTGTTTTCACCGAACGGCATCGAGCCGATTGGAATTCGGGACAGGATCCTGAACCGGATACTGGGCAGGGAGGAGGCCTCCGGGGGGAATACCGGGGCGCCGGAAGGCGTATTCTTCGCGGTAGGAGACGGCATCCGCTCCGGTTTCCAGCTGGAAGAGGCATCGATACTCGATCTGGTCCCGACCTTGCTCTATTCCCTGAGTCTGCCGGTGGGCCGTGATATGGACGGCCGCACCCGGATCGAGATCTTCAATCCGGAATACACCCGGCAACACGCCCTGTTCCGGATCCTTACCTATGAAAGAGCCCGGTTCGGCCCGCCGGACGGGCCCGATTCGCCTTGACAGGAAATAGGTTCGTGGTAAGATAAACACGATTGGCTTTTAATCTGGTCCCGTGAGGCCAAAAAGGCAGGAAGCGGATGAAAGAAACCGACTCTTCCGGATGGCCCCGGAAGGGTTTTTTTTATGGGGAAACCGCGTGTCCCTGATCATGGATGCCCAGAAAATCGATCGGAGTCTGAGCCGGATCGCCCATGAGATCCTGGAGCGCAACCGGAAGTCGAATGACCTCGTCCTGAT